>CACZQK010000001.1 GCA_902783315.1 uncultured Erysipelotrichaceae bacterium
GGAGATATGATTAAAGCAAATCTTTTATTGGATGATGATAATAGAATACATGTAGTAGATTTTTCTGGTTTTAATTATTTTCCAAGAATTGTTGAAATAACGGCTGTTTTGCTTGGACTTTGTTTAACAGATAAGAGAGAAACAACAATAAAGAAAATGAATGATTTTTTGAATTATTATAATGATTATAGTTCAATCGAAGATAATGAATTAGAGAGTTTATCCTTAATGTTAAAATTTCTTGCGGCAATGTTTATCATTCAAGCTAGCTTTATTAAGAAAAGTATGGGTGACTATGTAGAAAATGAATATTGGTATAAAGAAGGAAAAAAACTTTTAGATATGCAAATAGATTCAGGTGCTTTTTCTTTGATAAAAAAAAGACAGTAAAATTTATAATTCTGGTTAATATAATATATCATCTTTGTATGATAAGTAATTATTATATAAAATTATATTACTTTAATAGATATATGTAAGAAAAAAGTATCAAAACTATTTAGATTTGATACTTAATAATAGTGATGACATTTTTAATTGGTTCGTTGTTTGTAATTAAACTTTTTTATATTGGAATGTTTTTGGTGGTTTTTGTGATTCATGTAGTAAAGGATTCTTTCTTATCATTTCAGTTATATCTTCCGTTGTATTGAATGAAAGTAAAGCTATTAAAGAATTAATACGTTCTAACATTATATCGTTAGTATAGCCATCATATTTTGGGGCTTTTTCAAACCATTGTACATGTTGAAATCGTTCTTGATATTTATTTTTGAAATGAAATGCAACTGGTCCTGATAATGTATAAAATCCTACAATAAAGTCGTCGTTGAACATCTCGTCATCATCATCAAAATGTTTAGTAGAAGCAAATGATAATTTTGGGCATAAAGCTGTAGATAAACAAATTAATTCAAGAGAAATATTAAATAATTCTTCAGTAGAAGTGTGATTAACAACTATTTGTTTGTAATCAATTAGACCTTTTTTAATACAATTTGTAATGATAGTATTTATGGCACCTGTCATTTCTTTTTTTTCAGGAACTTCTGTATCAAGAACAACTTTTGGTGAGACAGTGCTTATTTGGTTAGGGATAGTTTTTTGATTTTGAAGTCTTTTAAGATGCAGATCTTCATCCATTATATTTGTTTTCTTTAAAATAGAATTGGTAAGTGATTCTAGTCGTAGGCATTTTTGCTTAGCAGGAAGATTATAGTCTTTGCTATCAAAAAGGGTAATATTGTCAATCTCTATAAAATTAAAATCATTCCAAAATTGTGGGTTACAATGTATGTAGAATGGACCTTCTGGAGTTGACAAGCCCACAACGCTATCTTTTAAATATAGAAATGCTTGATCGGGGCACAATATAGTACATAGTCTTGTTAGGGTACGAATTCTGTTTTGTAAATCGTTAAGGCTGTGATATCGCATTTTAATATCTTCGGGAATTATTAAATCATTATCACTTAATATTTTTATGAGTTTTGATAATAAGTTGGTTAGACTATTCATTATATCACGTCCTTATTCGGATAATTATTTTAACAAATGTTAATGTTTAAGTCAATTTATAAGAAAATAAACTATTGCAGATTAAGAAAGCAAATTAATGAATGTGTTTTTGTATATAGAATTCATAAATTATGTTATAATTTTTACATTAGAAGTTAATATTAGCCTATAGAAAAGAGATGATGTATATGTTAAAGAGAATTACTATTGAAGATGATGAAGAATATCTTAGACAAGTATCATCTGAGATTGATTTTGCAGAAGATGATTATATGAAGTATATAGAATGTTTAGAAGAATATTGTAAAAAAAGTGAATTATATGCTTTAGCTCCAGTTCAGATTGGGATACCAAAAAGAATTATATATATAAGAAATACATCGTCTGATATGTCTAAAAATATGGATGAAGCTTATAATGAGAAAGTAATCTATGTAAATCCTGTAATAAAAAATATGTATGGGCATACTAGGTTTTTAGAAGGTTGTGGTAGTTGCAAATATTCTAATGGCAATTATGTAGTTGGAGTAGTGGATAGACCTTATAAAATAGAAATAGAATATTTTGATATAAAAGGAGATAAGCATAGTAAGGTAATCGAAGGTTTTGAAGTGACTGTGTTTTGTCATGAATATGATCATTTAAATGGAATATTACATATGGATCGAATTGCGGAGTCAACTCTTATGAATTCAGAGCAGATGAAGGAATATAGAGCAACTCATCCATATTTAGTGATTAATCGTGATAATGAATTTATTTATAAGGGAGGGATTAGAATATGAAAGTAATAACAATTAAACAACCATTTGCATCTTTAATAGCAGAAGGAATAAAAGAATATGAATTTAGGACATGGAAAACTAAATATAGAGGGGAAATTTTGATTCATGCTGGAAAAAGTATAAATAAAGAGGCAATGAAAAAATTTGAAAAGTATAATTTAGATTATCCAACTGGTTGTATAATTGCTAAAGCTAATTTGACAGATTGTATAAGAATTGATAAAAAAGCCCGGGAAATGTTAAAAGAAAAAAATTCATTAGTTTATTCAAGGGTAATAAAAGATATAGAATGGGATGGTTATGGCTTTAAAATAGAAAATGTAGAAAAAATAGAACCTATTTCTTTAAATGGAAAATTAGGCCTTTGGGATTATGATTATAAATAGCAACTGATAATATAAATTATTGAAAGTACTGGATTTTCAATATTGAAATTTTTCCATAGCTAAATAAATAGAAATAATTAAAGGAGAAAAATATGAATAAAATTTTTGTATATGGAACTTTAAAGAGTACTAGAATTCAAAAAGAATTATTTGGTAAAGAATTAAAAATGTATAAGGCTGTTTTGGAAGATTATTCTGTTTATGAAGCACAAGATGGTTATTACTTTATAAAAGAAAAAGTAGGGAGTAATATAGTTGGGTATGTAATTGAACTAGATGACAAAAGCTTAGAAATATGTGACGCTTTTGAATGGTGTCCTATTGTGTATCAAAGAAAAAGTATTTCTGTAAAAGTTCAAAACAAGGAAGTACCAACAGACGTATATATAAGAGTAGCTGATATTAATGATTATAAAGAGGTTTTAGATTTTAAGACTTTTTCAAAATTTGATGAAGAATTTGTTATTAATACTGAAATAAAGAAATTTAAGGAAATTGAACATCCTGAATTCTATAGATAATGGTTATTTGGTTAAAATGATAGAAAAGTGAGTACTATTTAAGTTAAAATTGCAAGTTTGTCAAGGCTAAATATCAATTTATTTATGCTGAGTTGTTTAGGGTTTGATTTTAATAGAATGAGGTGAAGTTATGAATTATGTTCAAAAAATTATTAAGAATGTATGTGAGAATAAGAATATTGAATTTAATCTAGTATCAAAAGATTGGATTATGGTTTTAAAAAAGAAAGATAAAATTAGATATATAGCAGGATATAAGTTTCAATTAAATAATCAAGCTAGTGGTATTATTTGTGATGATAAATATGCATTATATGATACTTTAAAATTATTTGATATTCCTATTATAGAACATAAAATAGTATTTAGAAACTACAATAAAAATGACATAATAAATTTTTTTAAAAAAAATAGTAATGATTTAGTCGTTAAGAGTAATATGGGGACATGCGGACAAAATGTTTATCATGTAAGAACTATTGAAGACCTTTTTAAGTATATAGATGCTTTGTTAATAGATAATTTTTCAGTTAGTCTATGTCCATTCTATAAGATAAAAAATGAATACCGAACTATTATTTTGAATAATAATATAGAATTATTTTATGGAAAAAAGAGACCTATAGTCTATGGTGATGGAAAAAAAAGTATAAAAGAGTTATTATGTGATTTTAATTATAATTATTTTTCTAAGATAAAAAATAGTAATTTAGATGTGGTTTTAAATAAAAATGAGAAATATATGTATGATTGGCAACATAATCTATCAAAAGGTGCTATTCCTTTTCAAGAAAATAATAATGAGTTAAAACAAAAGATTCAAGATTTAGCAAAAAAAGCCTTTAATATATTAAATTTAAAATTTGCTAGTATAGATATAATTGAATTAGAAACAAATGAAATTTTGATATTAGAAATAAATAGTGGTGTAATGATAGATAAATATGCACAATTTATGGAAAATGGAGATATTATATGTAAAGATATATATTCTAAAGCAATAGATTTGATGTTTGAGTAGTCGACTTAAGATAAATATATTTAGAAGAATAGATATGATGATTATTAGAAATATTGAAACAAAAGAATTTGGAGATAACTAGGAATGAAAGATTTAATATCTAAAATAAAATTAATATAAGTTGTTTAAAATATTTTTAGAGTAGGAGATGATTTTGTGGTTTATAACACATGTGAAAATATATTTAAGTTAAATGATTTGGATGATTATTTTAATAGTGATTTAATAAATGAATTATATTTTAAACCTAAGAAAGTTAACAAAGACTTAATAAATGAAAAATTAAATGATTCTAATTATATAGAAAAGTTTAATAATACTATGAATCATTATAAAGATTATGATATAGAGAAACTAATAAGTGAAAAAATAAATAGTTTTGAAAAAGATACTTCTTTTAAATTAGATAGTTATAAAATATATGTAATAATAGGACTTGACACTACTACTATATATTCTATTAAGTATAATGGAGAAGATGTTACTGTATTATTATTAGAATCAACAAATGGGAATATAAATATGTTAGATATGTTACTTGCTCATGAATTTACTCATTTTGTTAGACGACAAATATTTAAAAGAGATATATTTGAAAATTCAATAGGGGAAAGATTTATAGTTGAGGGAATTGGTTGTAATTATTCAAGAGAAATAGTACCTAATAGAAGTGATTATGAGTATTGTATAGTCAACAAGGATACTGTAGAATGGGTTAAAAATAATATTGATAAAGTAGAATCTCATATGAGTGGTAAAATAGATACGAACGAATTAATGAGTGATTATTTTTATATGTTTGCAGATACAGAAAAAACTGGACTACCTGCTAGAACAGGTTATGTATATGGATATTTAAAAGTAAAGGAATACTTGGAAAATAATAATCTAAAAATAAAAGATATTATTGATAAAGACTGGAAAGAGATTCTGAATTAAAAGAGATGATTCCAATAATAATATTGAAAAGAGGTGTTATATATGAAAATATATTTAATAAGACATGGACAATGTGATTCTAATGTTATAGGTAGATATAATTTTTTTGATGAAGATATAAATGAAGTCGGAATTAAACAAGCTGAAGAATTGAGAGAAGAAATTAAAAATATTAATTATGATATTGTAATATCATCTCCAATGATAAGAGCTCTTCATACTGCTGAAATTATTAATGTTCGGAATAAAAAAATAATAACAGATGAAAGACTTCAAGAAAGAAATCCTGGTTCATTGGAAGGTAAATCAACAAAATCTACTGATAGAGAAGAGTTTTGGAATTATTATACAAATGTTAAGTATGGAACAGAAGAGGAAGTTCCTCATCTTTGCAATCGGATAAAGGAATTTTTAGATGAGCTTAAAACTAAAAATTATGAAAGAGTATTAATAGTTGCACACAGTGGAGTTTCAAAAGCATTTTATGTATATTTTAATGGTATTCCTAAAGATGGTAAAATGCTTAATTTAGGATTAAAGAATATTGAAGTCAAAGAATATGAATTATATTGATTTGATATAAAGTTATGTCTTTGATAATGTTTAAAGGATTCTTTTTATTTTTTTGTTAAACAGAATAATCACCGTAGTTAAAACTTTTGATATATTTGATATAATTGTATAATAAATACTTAGGGAGTTAAATAATGATAATAAATGAATTAAATACAAATGATTATCTAACCAAATCTAATTTACCAGCAAGTGATTATGTAATTAATCCATATATTGGTTGTACTCATGGTTGTAAATATTGTTATGCATCTTTTATGAAAAGATTTACTGGTCATAAAGAAAAGTGGGGAGAATTTATTGATATAAAAAAATGTGATAAGCCAATTAATTTGAAAAAAATTTCTTTAAAAAACGTTTTTTTATCATCCGTTACAGATTGTTATAATGAATATGAGAAAGATTATTGTATTACAAGAAATATATTAAAGCAGTTAATTCATTCAGATTGTAATTTATCTATTTCTACAAAGTCAAAATTAATTTTACGAGATATTGATTTATTAAAACAAATTAATAATTTAGTTGTATGTATGTCTATTAATACGTTGGATGAAAAGTTTAGAAGTGATATGGATAATGCAAGTACTATAAAAGAAAGAATGGATACATTAAAAGAATTGCATCATAATGGAATTTATACTGTTTTATTTATGTCACCTATTTTTCCTTATATAACAGAATGGAAAGATATAATAGAATGTACTAAAGATTATATCGATGAATATTGGTTTGAAAACCTTAATCTAAGAGGGGATTATAAAAAAGAAATTTTAGAGTATATTAGGGTTAAATATCCTAATTTATATACAAATTATATTGATATATATATAAATAAAAATGATAGTTATTGGAAAGGTTTGGCTAATGAAATAAATCATTATTGCAAACAAAATAATATAAAATACACAAACTATTTTTATCATAAAGAGTTAGTTGAAAAGAAGAAGAAAGGTAATTAAACGATTGAATTCTAAAGATTATGAATATAAAAAAATGGGGTTATTGATAAAGCTTTACGACATGCTCTAATGAAAGTAGAGTAATTCCTGTAAGATATGAATTAAGATGTACAGGTGGTAAAAAATTATTTATAAGGATGTAAATAATATATTTGAAAATAGGAGATATAGAATGATAATTTTAGGTAGTGGTACAAAAAAAGGTGATGATATATATAATCGTGATATATCAAATCATATGGATGGTTTTTGCTATGTAATTGATGGGGCAACACCATTATTTAATGATAACTTGTTTAGCAATACTTCTGATGTGTATGAATATATGAAGTGGCTAAAAAATAACATTACTAATAAAAGATCAATAGAGGGAAATTTTATAGCTGCTATTAAAAAAAGTAATTTAAAAATTAGTAATATTGAAAAGTATAGTGAATATGAGTTACCTACTTTTACTATTGCAGCAGTAAAAGAAGAAAATAAAAAATATTTTTTATATGTTTTATGTGATTCGTTAATTTCAATATTATATAAAAATGGTGAAATTAAAAATATATATGATAATAGATTTGAAAAATTTAAAAAACGTTGGGCTAACAAAATAGAGAAAATAGATAAATTAGTTATTAGTGAAGATGATAAAACTAATATGAAGTTATCAATATGGAAAGAATATCGAAAATATGCTAATAAAAAAAATGGTTATCCAGTTGGGTCAACAGATTTTAATTCAATAAAAAGTGGTATTTTATTAGATGTTTTAAAAGAAGATGTAGATAGTATATTGATATGTACAGATGGCTTTTTTAATGCTTTAGGTTTTCCTAACGAGAAATGGTATTTTGATAAGGAGGTTCTTGCTAGTAAGATTAAAAGTATTAATTATCCTGATGATATTACATATATCTTATTAAAGTAAATAATGATAAAAAAATGAAGAAGTATCAAAAATATCATAGTATTTGATACTTGGTATCTGTGATTTTTTTTAGTAAAGGATGTGATTAAATATGATGGTATCATCAATTGATTCAAATAATTTAACTGGTGAGTTGGTAAAAAAGATATTCTTTTCAATTGAAAAAGAGGATTATGAATATGCTGATTATTTAATATTATATGGTTGTCATCTTAAAGAATTATTAGATGAAAGATTGGAACAGGCTTTAAAAATTATTAAATTGGGAAAAGTAAAAAAAATAGTTTTAACAGGTGGCATTGGTGTAAATGGTAACTTTAATGAAAGTGAATATATGTTAGACTACTTGATTAAAAATAATGTTGACCAAGACATGATATTAGTTGAAAATCAATCAACTACAACAGAAGAAAATAATATTAATGTTATGAATCTTTTAAATTTTAATGAGGTGAACTCTCAATTGAATGTAGTTTTGGTTACCCATCAATTTCATTTATTAAAATTAATTATGCATTGGAATAAAATATTAGATAACAATTATATCCATTTTTATTTTGATTATGTGCAAAAAACAAAAATGTCATATGATAATATTATTAAGGATCCGAAGCTTATGGAATTATTAAAAAGTCAACTAATTAAGATAAAAAAATATATAGATGCTGGAATATATGATGATTTTGATATAAAAACAATTAAGTAAAGGAGTAAAATTGTGAGTAAAGAGCAATTAGACTTGTTGAAAAATCTTAGTGAAAGTAATACACTTCATGAAGTGCAAGATTATATAAAAAAAGTAAGTGAAATAAGAGGCTTTTCGAAGCAAAGTATAGAACAAGCTATGTTATTATTGACAGAAGAGATGGGAGAATTGGCTAAGGCTATTAGAAAGGAAAAAACAACAATGTCAATTGATAATAATAAAATAAAAAATTATGACACTATAGAAAGTGAAGTGGCAGATGTTTTCATTGTGTTATGTTCCATATGTAATAAATTAGAAATAGATTTATTTTCATCTTTAAAAGAAAAAGAAAAAGAGAATATGGGACGGAAATGGAAAAACAACTTTTAGTAAATGAAAAAGAGTATAAAAGTAAAAGTCTTTTATTGATACTTTATTAAAGTAGGAGGTTATATGGCTATTTTTTGTACAATATATTATATTTTAAGTTATATGCAGACTATACCACAAATTATAAAATTAGTAAAAACAAAGTCTAGTAATGACTATAGTTTAGGCACAATATCATTGCAACTTCTTGCCAATATAAGTTGGGCCACATATATATTTACTTCTACACAAAGTATAATAGTATATATTGGAACTATTGTTGATTTATTCCTTTTATTTTTGATAGCCTTTTTAATCGTTAAATATTATAGGTTTAAAAATGTTGTAATATAAATGAATAATGGAGAAAAAACTAAAAAAAAACTAGTATTATAAAGTAAAATCTGTTAATTACATTTTAAATAGAAATATTAGGAAAAAAGAAAAAGACCACAAAGTATAGTATTTGAGGTGTGGTGATTGAAGCTTAGTTTTTATGAAAAACTGTGAACTTATGAAATAGAAAATAATAATTTTGTAATTGTTGATACGACGATAGGGAAGATAATTTTTATGAGTTGGAGGTATTAATCTATGATAACAATAGGTATAGATATTGATGATACAATTACTAATACAAATTGTTTTGTTAAAAGATATTTTAGAAAGAGTGATAATAGAGAACTTATTGATAATATGGAAGATATTATAAAAGGGTTTTATAGAAACAATACTACGATTGAATTTTATAAAAGCTTAAATCATGTTTTTAGTAATCAAGTAAAAATAAAGAAATATGCTAAAGAAGTAATTGAGCAATTACATAGTGAAGGATATAGAATAATAATTATTACTGCTAGATCAGATGATTATTATGGTAATGCTTATGAAAAATGTTCTAAATATTTAGTTAATAATGGTATTAAATATGATAAGTTAATAGTAAATTGTACTTATAAAGATAAAATACTAAAAGAAGAGAAAATAGATATTTTAATTGATGATGTGGTTGATACTGTTGATCGTGCTAAAGATTTGGGAGTTGATTCTATATTAGTTAGTTCTTCTTTAAATAAGGAGAAAAGAGTAAAAGGCAAAAGAGTTAATTCTTGGAAGGAAATACATAAGTATATAAGTGGAAAATATGGTTCAAATATTACTACTGTTGTAGTTGGATTGATAGAGAAGAATAATAAGTTTTTAATAGCTCGAAGATCAACTGGGTTGAAAGATGCTATTGGCACATGGGAGTTTCCGGGTGGAAAAGTATTAGAAGGAGAAAGTGAAAAAACTACGATTGAAAGAGAAATTAAAGAAGAACTAGAAATTAATATTAAAGCAATCAAATTTTTGATTAATAACATTTATAAATATCCAACCAAAGTAATTGATTTACGCTTGTATGAATGTAAATATATTTCTGGGGAGATAAAATTACATGATCATTCTGAATATATATGGGTGGGAAAGGATAAAATTTTAGATTATAATTTGTCACCTGCTGATCTTCCTCTTGCAGAATATGTAAGAAATATGAAAAAATGATAATGAGATTGTAATAATTACTAAAGTATAAAAAAGTATATTGATATTGGCGGTTAAAATTTTAATAAAAGAGGAAAAACTATGATTATATGGATTAATGGTAGCTTTGGTGTTGGTAAAACTTCTACAGCTAAATTATTGAAAAGTAAATTAGATAAATCTATTATCTATGATCCAGAAGAAATTGGTGGCTTTTTATCAAGTTTGTTTAATTATGAAAAAGATGATTTTCAAGATTATGAATTATGGAGAACTCTTAATTCGGATATTTTAAAGTATATGTGTTCGATTTATGAAACAATAATAGTACCTATGACAATAACTAATAATCATTATTATAAGGAAATCGTTAATCAATTGGAGATATCTGGTATTAAAATTAATCATTTTATTTTATGTGCTTCTAAAGAAAATATCATTCGTAGATTAGATTCTAGAGAAAATAGTACTGAATGGGCTTATAGTCAAGTAGATAAATGTATTAATACATTTGAAAGTAATAAATTTAAAGGTAAAAAAATAAATACTGATAATATGACTGTAAGTGATGTCGTTAACATTATAATTGCTTCAATATAAATTTTTTTCCTAACTTGCAAAGTTTTAAAGAAGAAGTGGAATATCTAAAGGCAACAAAAACATCTTTATTAAAAAACGAAAATATATATTTGAGAAGCTAGATTTGATTTAAATGAATAAATATAAACTGTTTGGTGATATTTTTTGCAATATATGAAAAAAGATGAGGTGGAATATGAATATAAGAAAAGTTAATATAAATGATTATAACGATATCATTAATTTATATCAGCAATTATTTGATTCTGAAAAAGTTTTTGATAATAATATAAAAAAGACATATAAAGTTTCCGAAAAAGAAGGGCAAATGATTAAAAAAAGAATAAGATCTAGAAAAGGAATTTTTCTAGTAGCCGAAATTGATAGTAAAATCGTTGGCTTAATAGATGGATATATAATGGAAAATATTTATTATGAAGAGAAGATATCATATCTTAATCATTTATATGTAGATGAGGAATATAGAAATAATGATATTGGTTCTAAACTAATTGAGGAGTTTAGCAAAGTATCAAAGACTAAAGGTGCTAAGTATATTACATTAAGTGCTTTTGAAAATAATACTCCAGCAGTTAGTTTATATAAAAAACATGGATTTGAAAGTTATGCAATTTATTATATGAAGAAAATTTAATAGAAAAGGTTGATTTAGATGAAAGAAAATAAGTATTTATTTAATAGTGATAATGAAAAAATATATGTTGAAACATATACACCAGATAATGTAGTGCAAACGATAATATTTTGTCATGGAATAACTGGGTGTAGAAAAGGTAGAACTATGGATGATAGCTATTTCCAGACTTTGGCACAAAGACTAATGCAAAATAATTTTAAAGTTGTATTGTTTGATTTTTCAGGACATGGAGAAAGTGAAGGAAATGATTGTGATGTTACATTATCGAAAAGTGTTTCCGAGTTAAAATTAGTTTTTGCTAGTGAAGTACTCGATAAGAATCATGTGAGTTTTTTAGCTTTTTCTTATGGCGCTGCAGTATTATGCAAATTTTTAAGCGAGAATAAAGATATTAATCCAAATAAAATTGTTATGTATAGTCCATGTTTATATCCTTTGGATAGCTGTTTTTTAAACAAAGATTCAATATTTGGAAAAGATATAGTGGCTGCCTATAATAGTGGATTATTAGAAAAAAATGGTTTTACAATAGTTGGGGCTAAAAACTTTAGGTTTGGAATGAAAATGATTAATGAATGTCGAGATTTTTCTCCAGATTATTTGGAAAGATTTAGTGATAGTATTCTAGTTTTATCAGGTAATAATGATTTGATATTAAATACAAAATATACGGATGAATTTTGTGTGAAAAACAATATTAAAGAGATTTACTTTGAAGCATCACATTCACTGTATGAGAAAATCGAAGATGTATTTAAAAATACCATTAATTTTTTTAAATAATGCTAATTATTAATTAAATTTTTTGGTTTAAATAGACAAAAAAAGAACGAAAGAATTGTTTAATAAAGTGTAATCAATTTTTAGGCAATACTAAATAAAAATAGAGGTGATATAAATGAAGGATATGTTTAAGTTTGTTGATAAGAAGAGAATGATTTTAGTTTTTATTTTGAGTATTATTCAAAGTGGATTAGCTTATGGGATATCTTTTTGTTTTTCCCACTATGCAACTAGTCCTTTAACAATTACTAAGTTATATAATTTACTAGTAGTATTAATAATTATTTTTATAATATCAGTTGTTTTTAAATGGTTATTTATTCATTTTGCTCAAATGTTTTTATTTAAAATAGAATATGATGCAAAAAATTATTTTTATAAAAAGTTACAAACACTTGATCCCAAGAATTTAACTAAATATCATTCTGGTTATATTCAAAGTTCAATAGAAAGATCATCCCAAGACTATGCAATTATTATTGAAAATGTTTTGTATGATTTTATTCCACTTCTTATAGGATTAATTTCATTTATATATATGTCATGTAAGCAATCTGTCTTTTTAGGGATGATATGTACCTTAATTTTTCTTATTGCATTTGTAGTTAGATATATAATGCAAAAGGAAAGACAGAAAGCTAGAAAAAGTATGAATGAAGCACGAGCAAATTACAATGGTACATTAATAGATTTTATTCAAAATATATTTACAGTTATTAAACTTAATGCTGAAAAATTTTCAAATGAAAAACTTGTTGAGAAAGAAAATATCTTTTTAAAAGAATTGCAAGTCAATGAAAATAAAACAGCAAATATTCATGTTGTTTTTAATATATTTACATATCTCGTTTATATAATTGTTATTATTTTTTGTCTTGTTATGTTAAAGCGAGGAGAGGATGCGTTACCATATTTAGTATTTTATATAAGTGTAATCGGAAGAGTTGCTGATAATTTGGGTACTTGTTCTAAAAGAATAGAAAATATATTTAGTTTTCAAATCAATAAGAAGCAACTTGATACTATTATAGGTGATGGTGATGATTTTACTTCTACAAATAGATGGAATGAAATTAGAATAATGGATGGAGTTTTTTCATATAAAGATAGAAGTAAAGAAATTAAAATTCCTAATTTCAGTATTAGAAAAGGTAATAAAATTAGTGTTATGGGGGAATCTGGACAAGGTAAAACTACAATACTAAATATCTTGTCTGGTACTTATCATTTAAAAAGTGGTAGCATAATGTTTGATGGCAAAATTGTAAATAATAAAAAGCCAGATATTGTATATATTTCTCAAGATGTTGAGTTGTTTGATATGTCAATTAGAGATAATTTAATGCTTGGAAAGAATATTAGCGATAAAAGAATATTTGAAATGTTTGAAGATGCTGGATTAATGGACTGGTATTCTAATTTGGATAAAGGCCTAGAAGAAGTGGTTGGAGAAAAAGGGGTTAAACTATCTGCTGGGCAACGACAAAGGTTAAACATTATAAGAGGAATTTTAATAAATAAAGATGTTTACTTCTTTGATGAACCAACATCTAATCTAGATAAGGAATCAGAAGAAAGAATAGTAAATATGATTGATAAGTATTTAAAAGATAAAACTTATATTATAGTTACGCATAGAGATAGTATTAAAAGATTATGCAATAAGCATTATGTATTTAAAGAACATACTATGCTTGATGAAAAGTAGGAGGAGTACTCATGAAGGATGAACAATTTATTGATATAGCAATTGAAATTAGTAGAAATGCTAAATATCCATATGGGGCCATTGTTGTTAAAAATGGAGAGATAATAGGCAGAAGTGATGATAATACTTTAATGAAAAAAAGTATGTATTCACATCCAGAATTAGAAGCTATCGAAAGTGCATCTAAAAATAAAAATTTATATGGTGATTTAAAGGGTACAGTTATATATGTATCTTGTGAACCTTGCATGATGTGTATGGGTGCAATTCTTTATGAAGGTATATCAAAATTAGTTTATGCAGCGACATTACAAGATAGTAATAATCTTTATTGCCCAGAAGTGATAACTGATATAGATGTATTAGCAAAATATTCTAATCATAAAATAGAAATTGTTAAAGAACTTCATCGTGATAAAGCTGTAGAAGTATTAAAAAATAGGGGTGAAAAATGAGAAAAAAATTAATATTATTTGATTGGGGAAATATTGTAGAATCTCACACTACAGGATACACATGTTATGATGCGTTTAATGATTTATTTAAAGCTTGTGGTTATATTGGAAATGATAATATCTTTCCTAAACTTGGTAAATATAAGTTATCTAGTATATCAACAATTTCTGATTTTGAGGTTGTATATAATCAAATTGCTAATGAGTATAATTTTAAAACTACATATCTAGAATTTATTAAATTATATAAAGAAATATTTGATAAGATAGATTATTATAAAGATGTAGCAGATTATGAAAAATCTTTAAAAGATAAATGTTATATAGGAATATTATCAAATTTAACGGTATTTGATAAAGAAAGATTAAATAAGCAAGTTGATTTATCAAAATATGATTATGTTTTTTTATCATTTGAAATGAATTGCAAAAAA
>CACZQK010000002.1 GCA_902783315.1 uncultured Erysipelotrichaceae bacterium
ACAATTATTAACAATAATATAAATTAAAAAGCTTAGGAGGATGATTTATGAACAATAAAACAGAAAGACTAAAAGAGTATGCTAAAATGCTAATTAATAAATATGGAAGCCCTTTATATGTTTATGATTATGAGATGCTAAAAAAAAGATGTGAAGATATGTCGAAGCTCCAAAAACAATTAGAAAACGCTTTAGCAAAAAAAGTAAGAATGCATTATTCAACAAAAGCAAATAGCAATCCATATATATTAGAAACAGTTAAAGAAGCTGGACTTTATGTTGATTGCATGTCACCAGTAGAATTGATGATAAATAAAAAATGTGGCTTTAAGAATCAAGAAATATTATATGTTTGTAATAATATAACTGCCGAAGAAATGAAATTAGTATATGAATCGAAAATATTAATATGCCTTGATTCTATATCTCAAGTAGATACTTGGGGTAAACAATTTCCTGGTACAAAAATTATGGTTCGAATAAATCCGGGAGTAGTCGGAGTAGGACATTCAGAAAAAGTTATTACTTCTGGAAAATTAACTAAATTTGGAATAACAGAAGAGAACTTTGAAGAATTATTCGAAGTGGCCAAAAAATACAATTTAACAATTATTGGAATCCATCAACATCTAGGTAGTCTATTTCTAAATGATAAAATAGATAATTATATTATGGGAGTAAAAGCCGGACTTAATTTAATAAAGAAACATTTTAAAAATATAAAAATCGTTGATTTAGGTGGTGGCTTTGGAGTTCCATATAAACCAGAAGAAAAGCCCTTAAATCTTGATATTGTTTCTGAAAAATTAATAAAAGTTTTAAAAGAATTTGTTAATGAATACCAAAGCGTTGAAGAATTCAAATTTGAACCAGGAAGATATATTCCTTGTGAAGCTGGATATTTAATAGGACAAGTAACAGCTATAAAACATGAAAACGGTCAATACTATATAGGAACAGATATTGGCATGAATCAATTGGTTAGGCCATCAATGTATGATGCTTACCATGAAATAACTATTTTTGGTACTAAAAGTGAAGAAAAAATTCAAGCTAATATTGTTGGAAATATTTGTGAAAGTGGAGATATTCTAGGAAAAAATCGTACAATAACTCTTCCCAATATAGGGGACCTAGTAGTAGTTTCTAATGCAGGGGCATACGGTTCATCAATGGCTTCAAACTATACTGGAAGGCTTAGACCAGGAGAAGTAATGATTTATAAAGATGGAAGAATAGAAAAAATGAAAGACAGAGAAACAGAAACAAACATATTACAAGGATTATATTTTCCTAAGAAATATAAAATATAATAGAAGTATTTATGAATAATAATAAATTAGAAGCACAAGCCAAAGAAATCTTAGAAATTGGTGAAAAAATATATAAACTTCAAAAAGTAAGGAATCCACATGCTATATTATCTGATGATGAAAAGTATATATGTGAAAAAGATAAAATAGTTGGTATGACATATGAAGACCAACAAGATTATTTTCAATATCATTTTAAGTCAACAATTACTGGATTAAGTATGGAAGGAATTATAAAGAAGAGAACAACAATAACAAAAGAAATACCTAGTAATTATGCGGTAGTAGTTGCTCTAGAGTATGAACCAAATGAATGGTTCGCAAAAATTAGAATAGAGTACCGTAGTTATGATTCTAAAATTCAAATCAGGGGTTATTGGGGCGGTTTTATCTTAGGAGAAGATTTTCATGATGAAGACTTACTAGAGACAGAAAAACCACAAGATTTAGAGAAATATTTAAATCAAATAAAATATAGATTAGAAAAAATGTATACCGAAATGAAGTTTGATGCTACAGTATTTGATGATCCAGAATACAATGATATCCTAGAATATAGAAGAGAATATGATATAATATCAAATAAAGTAAAGTATAAGAAACGAAAAATAAAAGCAGCAAAAAAATTTCTAAGAAAATAGTTTGTTTACTTATTATTTACATAGAACTTTACAAAATGTTGTATACAACTAAAAAATATGTTAAAATGTAGTGGGATAATATTAGAAAAATAATTTTGTTTTTTTGAAGTCTTATCAATTATCACGCGTTTGGTTAAGATCTTATAATGATATTTATCCCAAGAAGAGGAAACTCTTCTTTTTTTTGGACAAAAAATATAACATTGCAAATAATAAGATAGGAGGTGAAAGTAATATAAGTGAAGGTAGTTCTACAAGATGGTATAAAAGATTGTGGAATTTGTTGCCTATTATCTATTATTCGATTTTATGGGGGAGATGTATCGAAAGAATATTTAAGAGAAATAACAAATACTACAAAAGAAGGAGTCTCTTTTTATGATTTAATAGAAGCCGCTAAAATACTGGGCTTTGAAGCAATAGGTGTTACAGGAAAATTAGAAGATATAAATGTAAATAACTTACCATGTATTGTTCACTTTATTGTAAATAAAAGCTATAAGCACTTTATTGTTCTATACCAAATTGATAAAAAGAAACGAAATGTTATAATAATGGATCCAGCAAAAGGAAAAAGAACACTTTCTGCTGCTGAATTTCGATTACTAACAAGCTCTAATTATCTTTTTCTAACACCTATAAAGAAACTACCAAAATTTGAAAAAAGAAAAAAGATTTATGAAAATATTAAAATTAAGTTTCAAAAAAATAAAAGCATATTTTTTCAAATTGCTCTACTAACTTTTTCATACTTTATTCTAAATATTATTACATCTTTTCATTTTAAATACATTTTTGAATATGCAATAAACTATAATATTTCAGATAATCTTTTTTTTATTAGTTATTGGCTATGTTATGCCTATTTATTAAAAAATTTAAACATATTTTTTAGAAATATATTATTAACAAAATGGACTTTAATCTTTGATGATGAAACAACATCCTTTGCTTATAAGCAAATACTTTTACTTCCATATTTATATTATAAAAACAGAACTTCAGGAGAAGTTATTTCAAGATTCAAAGATTTAAATACCATTAGAAGTTTCCTAAGCAACTTTTTTTGCATTTTAACAACAGAATTTATCAGTATGATTATATTTTATATGATAATGAGAAAATATAGTAATAGTTTAACTATGATAATGATGATTTCGATATTATTATTAAGTATCAGTTCTTTAACTTTTTATAAACAAAAGAAAAAGCAAATAAGACTAATTAGCAAAGGTGAAGATAAAGTAAATTCATATATAATTCAAGGTGTTATGAATGTAGATACTATTAAAGGATTTCATCTAGAAAAACGTTTAATAGATAAATTTTCGCTTCAATATAAGAAATTTCTGGAAACAATTTATAATGCTAAATTCATAGAAGAATTACACAATTTAATCAAAGAAACTATCGAAAATATAATAAATATTATAATATATGGATTAGGAGCTTTCTACATTATTAAAGGAAAGTTAACTTTAAGCAATTTTATTTTATATCAAGTTTTCCTAAATTATTTTAAAAATAACTTTCAATCTATCATTATGTTAATAGAAGAGTATAGCTCTTATAAAGTTGCCTTAGAAAGAATAGAAGATATTTTTATGATTAGCAAAGACAGTTTTGATAATAATTATTTTTATCTATCGTACCAATTAAAGGGTGATATAGTATTTAAAAATATAAATTACAAAGTAGGAAGAAAAGTCTTACTAAACAGACTAAACTTAACAATTAAACAGGGAGAAAAGGTTTTACTAAGTGGAGAAAGTGGAAGTGGAAAAAGTACTCTGTTAAAGATGTTACTTCGATATATTGAAGTTGATTATGGTCATATTCAAATAGATAATATTGATATTAACCATTATCATTTAGAAAATATAAGAACAAACATTACCTATGTCACCAGTAATGAATATCTTTTTACAGATACTTTAAAAAACAATATTCTATTATATAAAGAATATCAAGAAGAAGAATTTCAAAAAGTATGTAAAATATGCTTTGTAAATGACATAATAGAAAACAGAATCATAGGTTATGACTCATTAATTGAAGAAAATGGCTTTAACCTAAGTACTGGAGAAAGACAAAGAATCGTTTTAGCAAGAAGCATTTTAAGAAAAAGTAATATTTATATTTTTGACGAGGCCTTATCGGGAATAGACATTGAAAGAGAAAGAAAAATTTTAAGAGGAATTTTTTTATATCTACAGGATAAAACAATAATTGTTATATCACACCGTTTTAATAATAAAAAATATTTTAATAGAATTTTAAAAATAGAAAGTGGAAGAATATTTGAAAATACATAATTATGAAAAAAGAAATTTAATAACAACAACAATTGTAGTATTAATAGTAATAGAAATTTCAACAGTACTACTTTTATTTAAAACAAAAAGATTTTCATATCAAAAAATAACAGGAGTTATAACAAAGGAAAACTTAATTACGATTATTGCAACAAAAGAGGAAAGAAAAAAAATCTATCAAAACAATAAAATTTATTTGAATGATAAGGTATTTATTTATAGGATAGAAGAAGATAGAGGTTTTATTTTAAAGAAGAATAACATAAAATACTATGAAATTATAATAATAACAAAAACAAAATTAAAACAAGGGATGAATGATACAGTAAATATGAGTATCAAAGATAAGAAAAAAACAATTATAAAAATGATAAAAGATATATGGGTAGGTGATAATAATTAAAGAGATAAAAGAAGAACAATTAGAAAATATTAAAGGAGGCGCAACGATTTCTGTTTGGGCAGGAATCGCCATAGCAGCAATTGTTGTTTTCATTAGTGGAATTGTTGAAGGAATAACAAATCCTGCAAAATGTAGTGGATGAAAAAGATAGAAGAAAAAGAACTAGAAGAGATTCTAGGAGGAAATACCAGCATAAGTGGCCCAATCATAAATGCAATAACAAATGTAATAAAATTATTAAAAGATGCAGGATATTCTCTAGGATCTGGACTTAGAAGAATAGGCGAAAATAACCTATGTCCCTTGGAATAACATAGAAAAAAGAACTTCATTTTATAAAACTTAATTTTTCTAAAAATAGCCCTTTATTAAGAATATTTGCTCGAATTTTGTCTATTTTTGTTGTATTTTAACAAAAAAAATATAAAAACAGTTGAAAAATGAATATTCTTCTGATATAATTCATTTTAGTTAAAACGAAGGGAGGGAAATAGATTGGCAACTAAAGTAACTGTTAGAGGTAATCTTGATCAAGCTCTAAGAAAGTTTAAGCAAAAAGTAGCAAGAGACGGTGTCCCTTCTGAATGGAAAAAAAGAGAAGCATATGATAAACCAGGGGTTAGAAGAAGAGCGGCTAAAAAAGAAGGAATTAAAAATTCTCGAAAAAGAGACAGAGCAAATCGTAGAGATTATTAATAAAATAGTATCCAATAAGGATGCTATTTTTTTGTCGAAAATATTTGCTTCTTGAAAAAAATAAGTATACTGAATCGGATAAAATAATAATGATGATTTTTTTTTAAGTTTTTAGTATAATAAAAAAAGAGGTGAATAGGATGGTAGAAAAATTAAATAAAGATATGATTGAAGCAATGAAAGAAAAAGATAAAGATCGTTTAAGTGTTATTAGGATGGTAAAAGCAGCCCTAAAACAAGAAGAAATTGATCATAAAAAAGAAATAAACGATGATTTATTAATCGAAATTGTCAATAAGCAAATAAAAATGAGAAAAGATTCAATTTCTGAATTTGAAAAAGCTGGAAGAAACGATTTAAAGGAAAAAACGCAAGCAGAAATAGATATTCTTATGAATTATTTGCCAGAACAATTATCTCATGAAGAAATTGTAAAAATAATTGATGAGATTTTTGCAGAAGTAAAACCTAGTAGTATCAAAGAAATGGGACGTGTAATGGGAGTTGCTAGTGAAAAAATGAAAGGAAAAGCAGATATGAAAGAAGTCTCTGCAATTATTAAAGAAAAGTTACAATAGAAATATTAATCAAAAGATTAATGTTTTTTTTTCAATCAAAACATATATTTAATTAGGTGATATGATGTTTGAAAGAGTAGACAACTTTTTAAATGATAGAGAATTCCGTTTTACAATTTATGAAAATAAGATTCATATTATTAATTTTAAACGAATTATTAGTTTAGAAGAAAATAATGCTTCCTTCCAAAGCGA
Organism: uncultured Erysipelotrichaceae bacterium; assembly: GCA_902783315.1. Lineage (GTDB taxonomy): Bacteria > Bacillota_I > Bacilli_A > RF39 > UBA660 > UBA3789. Next base: position 6,142 of record CACZQK010000002.1, read on the forward strand.
TAAAAAAATAATTCATGTGACAGGAACTGATTTAGTAGTAAGAAGACTATTAGACGAAGAAATTATAATAACTGGAACGATTTCAAAAATAGAGGTTCTAAATGAATAACAAATTAAAAATAGAAATCACTGGAAAAAACCCAATAAGCTTTTTAAAAGAATTAATAAGAAAAAGAATAAATATTTATTCTTTAGATAAAACAGATAAAAGTATTCAAATAATGATAGATAAAGTTGATTATGAAAAAATAAAAGAGATTAAAACAACCTATCAAATAAAGATAACAAAAAGATATGGAATCAATAAATTACTTTTTTTTATAAAAAGAAACAACTTACTAATTACATTTTTTAGTATTGGATTAATACTAATTATTTTATTATCAAACATTGTCTTTCAAATAGAAATTATTCATCCTAATAAAAAAATAAGAGAATTAGTAAAAAAAGATTTAGAAGAATTTGGTCTTAAAAAATATCATTTTAAAATAGATTATCAACAAAAAGAAGAAATAAAGAAAAAGATATTAGAAAAAGAAAAAAAGAAAATTGAATGGATAGAAATAGATAAAAAAGGAACAAAGTATATTGTAAAAGTGATGATACGAAAAATGCCCAAAAAAGAGAAAGAATGCTCACCTAGAAGTATTATTGCTAAGAAAAATGCTATTATTAAAAAAATAACAGCATCGAAAGGAGAAATCATAAAAAAACAAAATGACTACGTTGAAAAAGGGGATGTTTTAATTAGTGGATTAATCTATAACAAAGAAACAATAACTTCTAAAACATGTGCTACAGGTAAAGTATATGGAGAAACGTGGTATACTGTAAAAATAGTAATGCCAAAAGAATATAAAGTTATTACAACCAAGAAAAACAAAACATGGGGATTTCACTATCAAATATTAGGAAAAGAAAAAAATTTTGGTAACAAATTTTATACCTTTGAAAAAAAAGAGTACAATATAATAGACAGTAGAATTTTATTATCAAAGCTTGGCATTGTCCAATACAAAGAAACAGAAGAAAAATATATAAAATATACCAAAAAAGAAATTTATGATATTGCCACAAAAAAAGCTACAAAAAAAGTCCAAAAGAGACTCTCAAAAGAAGAAAAGATAATTGATAAAAAAGTTTTGAAAAACAAAGTGAAAAATAGTAAAATAGAGATAGATATATTTTTTAAAGTGGAAGAAGACATATCAAGTTATGTAGATATAAGTGATATAAATATAGAAGAAGAAAATAAAAAAGAGAGGTGATAAGGTGTTAGAACCACTATCAAAAACACTACAAGGGGTTATTAGTTTTACATGGCCGATGGTTTTAATATCTGTTATAGTAATGGTTTCTTTTCGAACTTGCTATTTAATAAAAAATCAAGAAAAGATAGTTTTGTATAAAGAACTATATATGTTAATATTTGGAATTTACATTTTATGCTTATTCCAAGTAGTAACATTTCAAGATGATATTTCTCTATCAGGAAATAACTTTATTCCCTTTAAAGAGATATTACGATATAATGTTACAAGTCGTTTATTTATAAAGAATGTTTTAGGAAATATGATAATGTTTTTACCATTTGGATTATTTAGCAGTTACTATTTAAAAGCCGAAAAGATAAAATTACCACTGCTATTAACATTACTAACATCAGTATCCATTGAAGTTATTCAATTATCGATTGGAAGAATTTTTGATGTTGATGATATTATCTTAAATATACTAGGTGGAACACTAGGATATTTTATATATCGAATTTTGAGTTTGATTGGGAAACTTTTTCCTGATTCTTGTAGAAAAGAATGGGTTTTAAATAGTGTGGCCATATTCATATTAAGTGGTTTAATCGCATCATTAGTTATAATTATGACATAGGAGTAGATATGAGTAAAATAGAAATATATGTTCAAGTAAATGAAGAAATTAAAGAATTAAAAACAATAGAAAAAGTTTTATATGGAGCAATAGAAAAAGAAAAGTTAGAGAATGCAGTATTTAATCTAATTATCGTAGATAATGACTATATTCACAATTTAAATAAAATATATCGTAATGTAGATAAAGAAACAGATGTAATTACTTTTGCCTTAGAAGATGAAGATAGTATCGTTATTCCAAACGGAGAAAGAATATTAGGGGATATTTATATTTCAATTGATCGAGCAAAAGTTCAAGCAAAAGAATATGGACATTCTCTTCTTCGAGAACTATCTTTTTTAGCAGTGCATGGTTTTTATCACTTATTAGGGTATGATCATCAAACGGAAGAGGAAGAAAAAGAAATGTTCAAAAAACAGGAGGAGGTATTAGAAGCATATGGCATCCGAAGAGAAAATTAGAAAGAAAATCAAAAAGAAGCTAAGGATAGATAATAAAAGGTTAAAAAATAGCTTTAAATACGCTTCTGAAGGAATAATTAAGGCTTATGAAGGAGAGCAAAATTTAAAAGTACACACATTTGTAGCAATATTAGTTATTGTTTTTGGATTTTTCTTAAAACTTAGTTATATTGAATGGTTAATATGCCTTTTATTAATAGGATTAGTATTAATGGCTGAACTTTTCAATACTGCCATAGAATATGTAGTTGACTTAGCTAGTCCTAAAATTCATCCACTAGCAAAATCATCTAAAGATATCGCTGCAGCAGGAGTATTAATGATATCAATAATATCTGCTATCACAGGCTTAATGATATTCGTACCAAAACTAATAGACTTTTTTAATAAACAGTAAAGAAGGTGGTTAAATGAAATGTGGTTTTGTAAGCTTGGTTGGGAGACCAAATGTCGGAAAAAGCAGTCTTTTAAATAGTATTTTAGATATGAAACTTGCAATTACTTCAAATGTAAGTGGGACAACTAGAAATGTAATACAAGGAATCTACAATGATGAAAATTCTCAAATTGTATTTGTCGATACCCCTGGGATTCATAAACCAAATAATAAATTAGGGAATCTTATGAATAAAAAGGCATATAATAATACAGATGGTGTAGATGTGATTTTATTTTTAATTGATATTTCGAAAGGTTTTGGAAAAGGAGATCAATTTATTTTAGATAAAATAAAAAACAAGGATATTCCTATTTTTTTATTACTGAATAAAATTGATTTAATAAAAGATAAAAAAATACTATTACAAGAAATAAATAAACTAAAAGAATTATACAATTTTGCCGAAATAATTCCCATATCGGCTAAGAAAAAAGATAATGTCGAATTATTAATAAAATGTATTAAAGAAAAGCTATATGAATCTGAAAAAATATTTTCTGAAGAAGAATTAACTAATGTTTCAACAAGATTTATTATGGCAGAATTTGTAAGAGAAAAAATATTAGAATTAACTCACGATGAAATACCTCATACGGTAACTTGTTATGTAGAAAGCTATGAAGAGACAAAAAAACTAATCCATATTCAAGTATTAATCGTAGTAGATAGAGAAAATATCAAAAAAATCATTATTGGAAGGCAAGGTTTAAAATTAAAAGAAATATCAACTAGAGCCAGGAAAGATATGGAAGCCTTCTTGGGAAAAAAAGCATTTTTAGAAACTTATGTCAAAACCTTAAAAAATTGGCGAGATGAAGAAAAATACTTCCTAGAACTAGGATTAAAAGACGAAGATGAATAAAAATAAAATAAAATCACCAATATAATAATAGAGGTGATAAAATGAATACCGATATCCTATGGGAATTATTTAAGAAAACAGGAGATATTAAGTATTATAATTTATGGTCTAAAATCAAAAATAAATAGCAAATAAAAAGAAGTGATTAAATGAAAATAGAAAGTTTTGAGGGTATTATTTTAACAGAAACAAATTATAGCGAAGCAAGTAAAATACTAAATGTATTTACTAAAGAACATGGCCTTATTGGAATTATGTCTAAAGGCTGCCGAAAAATGAAAAGCAAGCTAAGAAGTGTCAGTAGAAAAATGATTTATGGTACCTTTCATGTATATTTTAGAGAAAATGGTTTATCAACTTTAATAGGAATAGATGTAATAAACTCATTTTCTAATACTTTAATGAATTTAGAAAAAATATCTTACGCATCTTATATTTTAGATTTAACCAACCAAGTAATTAAACAAAATGAAGATAAGGAAATATTCAATTTATTGAAAAATGCATTATTAAAAATTGATGAAGGGCTAAATCCAATTGCAATAACCAATATTTTAGAACTAAAACTATTAGATTACTTAGGGGTATCTCCAAGCATAGATGCTTGTGCAGAATGTGGAAGCCAAAAACAAATTGTCACAATATCCAGTTATGCTGGAGGATATATTTGCAAAGAATGCTATCAAAATGAACCACTAGTTGGTGAAAAAACAATAAAAATGATAAGATTATACTATTATATAGATATGAAAAGCCTTAGAAAATTAGAAGTAGATGAAAAAACAACCAAAGAAATTAATAATTTTTTAGACGACTATTATGATAGGTATACTGGATTATATATAAAGAGTAAAGAATTTATAAAACAACTAAACAAGATAAGTACCATGAAATAAAACTTTCTTTTTTATTGAAAATAATATATAATAACTTTGGTGATAAAATGAATTATATAGAATATATAGTAATTGGAATAGTTTTAGTTATTATTTTATTAGCTATTCTAAAGGCAACAAGAAAAGGTGCAGAGTTAGATTTTAATAAACTAGTAGAGCTTCTAGGAGGAAAAGATAATATTATTTCGACAGAAACAAATATGTCACGATTTAAAGTAACATTAAAAGATATCACCCTAGCAAACAAAGAGGGAATTCAAAAGTTAGGTGCCAAAGGAATTGTCGAAATTGATAATCAATTAAAAATAATACTAGGACCAGAATCAAAACAATTAAAAAAATATATTGATGAAATAAAATGACAGAAAAGTCATTTTTTTCTTAAGTTTCGACAAAATGCTACAAAAAAAAGAGATATGATATAAATGGTGATAAAATGAATACTATTATAAGAAAGGTTGAGCAAAAAGAAAACCTTGAGTTGCATCAATTCGCACATGAATTGAAAAATCCTTTAGTAGTATGCAGTGGGTATTTAGAAATGATACCAAATAGTACCTTTAAACAAAAAGAAAAATATTACAAAATAATTCAAAAAGAAGTAAAAAGAAGTTTATCAATAATTTCATCTTTTTCCGAAAAAAAGATGAATAACTTAAACATCGAAGAGTTTGATTTAAAATTGCTTTTGGATGAAGTATCTGAAATATTTCGAGATTTATTTAAAAAAAATAATTGTAAAATAATGGTTTTAGGAAAAAAAGAAATATATATGCATGGAGATTATGAAAAACTAAAACAAGTCTTTATTAATTTAGTAAAGAATTCTTATGAAGCAAGGGAAGATAAAGAACTTCAAGTACTAATAAAAATAAAAGAGCGAAGAAAAAAAATAAAAATATATATAGTAGATAATGGAATGGGTATGACAAAAAAAGAACTAAAAAATGCAACAAAAAAATACTATACAACAAAAAAATATGGAAATGGCCTAGGAATTCCTTATAGTAAAGAAATGATAAAATTGCATCAAGGGAATATAAGTATTAAATCAAAAAAAGAGATTGGAACCAAAATAATCGTAAAATTACCAAAATAAAAAGTCCTAAGACTTTTAAGAATAATAATAAGTATTGCTAGAATAAGTTGGATAAACGGGGTAAGAATAAACAGGAACCATTGGTGGGTAAGGATAATACTGTTGATGATTCATCTGATTATTATTAGCAATTCCAAAACCTAAGGCTGTGCCAGCAAGACCACCTACAACAAGAGGAGCCCAAAAAAAACGATCATCACCAGAATAATTATCATAATAAGTAGCACCATCACTCATTGGGTAACGCACTTTAGGATAATTCGAATAACTATTATACATAAAAACCTCCTTTACTATAGTTTATGAATAAGCAAAAAAATCGTTAGTGATTATAGTAAAAGAAAGAAAAATATGATATAATAAGCAACATAAAGAACAAAATAGGAGGTTTTTATGGAACGATTACAAAAAGTAATAGCAGCCTCAGGAATAGCTTCACGTAGAAAGGCCGAAGATTTAATTAAACAGGGAAAAGTAACAGTAAATGGAAACATTATAAATACCCTAGGGACTAAAGTTTCTTCCAAAGATATAATTGAGATAAACGGAAAAATTCTTGAAAAAGAGCCTAAAGAATACTATTTATTAAACAAACCACGAGGAATTATTACTTCTACAAGTGATGAAAAAGGCCGAAAAACAGTAATAGATTTAATTGATACTAAGACTCACATTTATCCAGTTGGAAGATTAGATTATGACACAACTGGAGTTTTACTTTTAACAAATGACGGAGAATTTGCAAATATTTTAATGCATCCAACAAATAGTATTGACAAGGTATATCTTGCCAAAATAGAAGGAATCATAAAAAAAGAACAAATTGATATGCTAAAAAAAGGTGTTCAAATAGAAAATTCAAAAGTAAAAGCATCTCATATAAAACTAAAAAAAGTAAATTCAACAAATAATACTTGTATGGTTGAAATAACTATTCATGAAGGAAAAAATCATCAGGTAAAAAAGATGTTTGAAGCTGTTGGTTTTCACGTAGAAAAATTAACAAGAAAAAGAGTAGGCATTTTTCAGGTAAATGACTTAAAGTCAGGAGAATATCGTAAATTAACACCAAAAGAAGTTCAGATAGTATATAGCTACAAAAAGTAAAAAATGATGTTGTGATACAATTATCCCTAACCTAAATTGGGATTTACAGAAGGTAGTCATGAAAAGTAAAATTATCTATTGCCTGAATTTTCTCTGAACGAGTTTGTTGCATTTACATTTTCAATATGTTTTAGCTTAATTTTTCTTGATATAACTGGGCACTCAAAAGGCTATTGCTATGATTTAGGCCAGAGAAAAATGTTTCTATTATGCTTGGCTATATTGAACTACTGATTTGGCTTGCTTTAGCATTGTCCTCAAATATCTATGTGTTTCGGAAAATATTGGGTAAAGGTAAGGCATACCTGCTTATTCCTATCATATTATATATAGCACTTGCTGTAATTTACATAATACTTACACATGGTGGGTGGACATCATATGCAAATGAAGTGTTTAATATATAAATTCTGATTTATCTTATCAGACAATTACAATACCCCGAAACACTTTGAAATGCTTCGGGGCAAAACTTCTATATGGGTATCCGTCTTTTATGCACCCATTTTTATTTTGTAATCTTACTTATGCTGCTTTTTTCTCTTCTACATAAGTATTGCTCTCTGTTCCACTATCAGCATTATCTATTTCTACAATTGCTGAAACAGGGCAACTATCTATAGTTTCTTTTGCCAAATCTTCCATTTCTTCTGGGATATCTTCAACTTTTAGAACAGATTTCCCATCATCATTCATAGCAAATAATTCTTCTGCTGTTGCAACACAAAGTCCACAACCAATGCAATTATCTTGATTAACTGTTAATTTCATAATAAAACTTCCTTTCAAATGTATTATATCGAAAAAAAACTGTATCGTAAAGCTAAAAAAAACATTGACGTAAACAACATTTCACCAGTAATTTGTCATATGCTTGTAGACAAGATCATTAAAATGATGTATAATAAGCCCGTAGTTTTATATAAACTTTATAAAATACATTTTTTATTAGAACTTTTTTGTATATCATGAAAGAAAATATAATTATGTGAATAAAATGAGTACTAATAAAACTTAAAGGAGACATTGCCTTTAAAGAGCAATGGAAAAAATGAAGATTTATTCGATAAATTGAATGGGGTGTTCAAGAATGACTGAAAAAGATTTTTTAAATATGATTCGAGATGAGCAGATTAAATTAGAACCAAAAAAAGAAAACTTAGAAGAAGACATTAAGTTTTATAATGCAATAAATTCTAAAGCTAATAATCTCTCTATTCAACAACAATTGAAACAATGTCAATATGAGTTAACTATAGTAACAAGAGAAATAGAAATATTGTCAGATTTTTTATATCTACCTTATTATGAAGAAATTCAAGTAATGTCAGATGCTGCAATTTGTGAACGTAAGAACACAGAAATAAATAAATTATCGGTAAGGATTAACGAATTAAAGGAAGCACAAGCAAAACTAAATAAAACCCTTGAACAACTAAAGACCCAATATCATAACGCTTCTGTTGATTATGGGAAGATAATTGAAGAAAAGGGAAAAAAATATGTTGAAGAGTTACAAGAGTCTGATCCTAGTAGCAAAGATTATGAAGGTGCGATATCAGAATTGAGTGATTATAGGGAAAGCATTAGATCAATGTCGCTCGATGAATATAGAATACTATTACATACCAAACAAGAAGAGGAATATGGTCTCAGTGCCAAGCTAGAAAAACTTATGAACTCTCCCAAAGTTGATGCTATTGTATCTCCAGTTGCTTCAGATCTAGAAAAAGCCCATCAACTAGCAAAGTTGTTAGAGAAATATAAAAATTATTATGAAAAAGAAATGAATGTTTGTAGGAAAATGGAATTATGTAGAAATTTACCAGCTTTTTTGGAAGAAAAACTATACCACAGGGATTATTATCGCCAAGAAGACAATATGGTATTTGATACCGAATGGTTACTGAGTTGTGTTCAAGTCTTTGAAGAAAAATATTTTAATCCAGAAAAAAATAGGTTCGATGAACACTATACGAATGAAAAACTATCAGGATTAGTTGGTATAGATTTAAGAGTTGGTACAAATGATGATGATGAGGTAAGCATTGATGAAGACTTTTTGAAACTACATGAACATATAATAGGTACTGATTATGTGAAAGAACTTTTGGATCTTGTTAAAGAAAGAGATAAATTGAACAACAACATCTTTACCACTTTTATTAAATCAAAAAGAATTAAAGAATTAAATGCGAATATAAAAGATCAAAAACGTGATCTATATGGTAGTATAATGGGATGGTATGAAAATCTAGAAAAAGACGTTTTAGGTATAAGCCAGGGTATTTTCTTTACTAATCAAAAGGAGCTTAAAAGCAGTTTAAAGAGATGTCAACAGGAAATTAAACAGGCAAAAGATGCAATAGCTGCTATTAAAGAGCAAATCAATTGGACTAAATCAGAAATGGATGAGGAAAGAGCTAGATACAAGGCTAAAAAGCAAGAAATTGCTCAACAAATTGCAAGTCTTAGTGGCATCCCAGTATCCACAGACGAAGTAGAAGAGTATTATCTCATGTCAAGTACTGAAGAAAATTTAAAATATATCGCAAATGTTGCTGCATTTAATTATATGAGAGATTTGGTTGAAAAAGTACGTCATGAAGCACAAAAACACGCTCAAGAAGAAACGACTAGATTAGAAACAAATGCTGCTTCACAATTATCTGAAGATAATTCTTATTCATCAAATTCCAATGGAGAGACACCTGTTGTTTTAAAAAAACTTCCAACATCTCACCCTCTTTAAAAGAATTAAGCAATGTATTACATACGTAATATGTTGCTTTTCTGTTTCATTTATATATTAATAAGTAAACACTTTTTCCTTCTCCAACATTGACGTAAATAAATATTTAATAGCTTTTGTTTTATAAGGGGATATGGTAAACTTATAGTAAGAAGGTGACTTTTATGAAAAGAATGGACCGCTATCGAGATGAAGATGTAAAAACTCAACGCAGAACAAATAGAAATCAAGATTTATATCAAAATTTGTCTAGTAATGTTATTTACACAAATATTACTGATGTGACTAATGCCAATGCCTTTGAAATAAATCCATCTCAAATGAATGATTTATCAAAAACTACTAGAGAATCCTACCAGCAAATGAAAAAATATCAAAATGTTGAACCAACACCAAGAATAAAAAAAGAATTAGAAGATTTTAATTACCTCTATCAAGATAAAGGAAACAAGGTGTATGATATTAATTGTGTTTTAGAGGAAGCACGAAAAAAACACGAAGATCAAGATGCTAAAGATTCCAAAAGAAAATTAAAAAACAAAGCTTATAATATTCTAGCAGATATTAATAAAGGGGAACTTGAAAAATATCGAGAAGAAAAAAGAAAGAGAATTTTAACTCCCGAAGAAGATGAAATAAGAGAACTAATTGATACAATAGCTTCCAAAACTTTAGCAGGAGAAATAGATAAAGCAACTAGTGTAAATCTATTAAGTGATTTAATGGCAACAAGTGCCCTAGATAAAGTGGATGGCAGTGAAGAAATGAAGGAATTGGCTACAGCAGAAGATGATGAGGAGGAGGAAATACAAACAACTACCGAAGAAAGTATAACAATTTCGAGAACGGTCCAAATAGAAAAAACAACAGAAGAGGAAGAAAACAAAAAAGAAGAACCACTGGAAAACAAAGATCCTGACTTTTATACTAGAAGTATGGACTTATCCGATAAAGATTTTAATTTAAGTGATGAATTTAGCGAAAAAAAATTACCATTTATATTAAAATTTTTCATTTTTTTAATTATTACTGCAATAATAGGATTGACAGCATTTTATATCTACCAAAAAATGAATTAAAAAGAAAAGTTATTATTCAAATTTTTCTTTTTTTTTGATATGATATTAAAAGGATGGTGAAAGAAATGAATGCAAATTTTATTGTCAATGATTATGTATTGATATGGACTCTATTATTTGGAACTTCTATTTCTGAAACAATTTACAAATTAAAACAAAAAATATGGAAAACATATAAGAATGAATATAATGAAATATTTAAAGATAAAGATGAGATTTTAAAAGATTATAAGAATTTTATTCCAAATGATGATACAATATACAATATTGTTTTAGAAAATATCGATTATGAAAGAATCAAAAAACAAACCGAGAAATACCGAATTGAAATCATGAAACTTTGGGATAAAAAGCAAAAAGAGACAGAAAATTTAGTAAAAAATATTCTACGAATAAAAATGCCTAAATATACAGTATTTATAGTGAGTGAAGAGTTAAATGTAATAAATCATAGTCAAAAAGATAAGTTGATTGTAGGCAAACAACTTGAAAAAAATGAACCTCTAAGAATATTAATAGACATAAATTTTTCAATAGCCAAAAATCATTTAAAGAAATATAAAGGGGAATATGAAAATATCAAAAAAACAATACTAGAATTAGCAGTTCAAAATGAATATGCTACAAGATTATTAGGAAGAAGTTGCTATCAAACCGGAGATCCAAAGCTATCATCTATAAAAAAATGGTTATACCCATACTGGTTAATGTATTTGGGAGTATCAAAAGAAGAATTTTTCTCATATATGATGAGAGATAAAATTGTATTTGAAGTAGAAGAATATATATATGAGCCAGAATTAAAAAAGATGGATATAGAAGAATTTATTGAATTTTGTATTAGAAATCAACGATACATAATAAAAAAACCAAAAGTAGGAATAAAAAAAGAGGTAGAAATTCTTTAATAGAAAGCAGGGGGAGAAGTATGGATGAAAAAATACAAATATTGCTGGATAAAATAAATATTGATGAGGATTCTTATCAATATTTTTATGATTCTAAAATAACCAAAATAAAAGTAAACTCAAGAATAGATAGTTGGTTAATATTTATAGAAAAAGATGAGTTGTTACCTATACAAATCTATGAAGAATTAGAAAATAAAAAAAGAGAATTAGACAAAAATGCCAGTAGTATTGAATTCGTTTTCAAAATTAAAAACCAAGATTTAAATAGTTATGTAAGTTATTATCCATACCTTTTACAAAAATTAAAAGCGGAATTAAGGGTATTAGAAATATATGAAAATTGTTTGCAAATAGAGAATGACTTTCTAGTACTAGTAGTATCAAACGAATTAGAAAAAGAAAGATTAGAAAAATGTCTAGACAAAATTGCTGACTTTTATAAAAGACTAGATTATAAGTTCAATATAGAAGTAATCATAAAGCAAGAAGAAAATATATTAGAAGAAATTCAAAAAGAATTAGAAAATATAGCAATGCCAGTAATAGAAGAAAAAAAGAAAGAAGAGCCAGTGGAAGAGGCAAAGGAAAAGAAACAATACAAAAGAGAAAAGAAAGATCCTAATAGTATTATTGGAAAAGAAATAAAAGAATCTCCAATAAAAATAAAAACGTTACTTGGAGAAGATAATAATGTAGTGATAGAAGGTAAAGTATTTGGAGTTGATTTATTCGAATCTAGTAAAACAGATTTTAAAATAATAACTCTAAAGGTAACTGATTTTTCAGATAGTATTTATTGTAAAGTATTTGTAAGAGAAGCAGATGAATATAAAAGACTATGCAAGGAATTAAAATCAGGAAATTGGTATAAGATAAGAGGCTATACTAAAAATGATCAATTTGCTAAAGAATTAGTGTTAAATGCTAGGGACATTATTTTATTAGATAAAAAAGAGGAAAAAGTAATTGATGATGCAGAAGAAAAAAGAGTTGAACTTCATTGCCATACTAAAATGAGTCAAATGGATGGAGTAGCAGATGAAACAGCGATTATTAAACAAGCAATGGACTTTGGTATGAAAGCAGTTGCCATTACGGATCATAATGGAGTTCAAGGATTTCCGCATGTTTTTAATATGGTGACAAGCTATAATAAAAAGTTGGAAGAAGGCAAAGAGCCATTTAAAGCAATATATGGAACAGAATTAACAATGATTGATGATTCGGTTAATATTGTTCTAAGACCAAATGATAAAGTAATGCTAGAAGAAACATATGTCGTATTTGACTTTGAAACAACAGGCTTTAATGCCGGTGGAGTAGATTCTATTATCGAAATAGGAGCAGTAAAAATAAAAGATGGAATAATTATTGAAAAATATGATGAGTTAATTAATCCAGGAAGACCATTACCTAAAAAGATTACAGAAGTAACTCATATTACAGATGAAATGTTAGCAGGAAAGGACACTGAAGAACATGCTGTAAAAAGATTTATTGAATGGTTTGGAGATTGCCCAATGGTAGCACATAATGCTAAATTTGATGTTTCTTTCCTAGAAATGGCCTATAAAAAGTATAATTTAGGGACATTTCAAAATCCTGTTATTGACACTTTAGAACTATCTAGAACCCTAGATAATAATTATGCCAGACACTCCTTATCAGCACTAGTTAAAAGATATGAAGTACCTTGGGATGAGTCAGCTCATCACAGAGGAGATTATGATGCCGAAGGAACTGCATTGGTATTTTATAAAATGCTCAAGAAATTATCAAATCGTAATATTGAAAAAATGTCAGAATTAGACAAATTAGTAACAAAAGATGAAATTCATAAGTATGGTAGAGCACATCATATAAATATCTTAGTAAGGAACAAAGTAGGTCTAAAAAATTTGTTTAAATTAGTTTCCTTAGCCAATACAACTTATTTATATAAAACTCCACGAATTCTTCGAAGTGTAATAGAAAGTCATCGAGAAGGATTATTAATAGGTAGTGGGTGCTATGAAAGCGAAGTATTTACAGAAGCAAAATCAAAAAGTGATGATGAACTATCCAATATCATAAGATTCTATGATTATGTTGAAGTTCAACCAATAGAATGTTATGATCACCTAGTTCAAACCGGCGACTTTGGAACAAAGGTAGAAGTAGCTGCTAATATTGAAAAAATAGTAAGAGTAACAGAAGAGGCTGGAAAAATAATAGTTGCAACAGGTGATGTTCATCATATTAAAAGAGATGATAAAATCTATAGAGAAATTATTGTTAATCAAAAAGTACCTGGAGGAGGAAGACATCCCCTTGCTAGAAATGGCATAAAAGAAATTCCCTCTAATCATTTTCGAACAACCAATGAAATGTTAGAAAACTTTGACTTTTTAGGTGCAGAAAAAGCCTATGAAATTGTAATTAAAAATACGAATGAAATAGCTGATATGTGTGAAATTGTTGAAGTAATCCCAGATACTGGAGGAATACCGTTCTCACCAAGAGTAAAAGCCGATGATGGAGAAAGCTATCTTGACTGCCCCGTTGTTGTTACAGATTTAGTATATACAAAGGCAGCAGATTGGTATGGAAATCCACTACCATATATGATTGAAGAACGAATTGCAACAGAGTTATATGGAGATATTGTTTATCGAATAATAAAAGAAAATTTAGAAAAAGAAAATCTACTAGAAGAAGAATTTAATAAAAAGGCCCATAAAGAATTGCATGATTTACTATTAAAAGGAAAATCTGAAGTATTTAAATTTGTATCTATTTATGTTAAGAAAACAAGTGAAGAAGAATTAGATGAAAAAGGCTTAGAAAAAGCAACAAAAAAAGCTTTAGGAGGAGTAATTGGAGGAGGCTTTGATCCAATTTATTTAATTGCGCAAAGATTAGTAAAACACTCTAATGATGAAGGATATTTAGTAGGTTCTAGAGGATCAGTAGGATCAAGCTTTGTTGCTACCATGATGGGAATCACGGAAGTAAATCCACTAGCAGCTCATTACCGCTGCACGAAGTGCAAAATAAGTATTTTTGAAGATGCAAATGGTAAGGCTTTTGGAGCGGATTATTCATCAGGATTTGATTTGCCAGATAAAGAATGTCCTAACTGCCATATCCCTCTAATAAAAGATGGCCAAGATATGCCCTTTGCAACTTTCTTAGGATTTAATGCCGATAAAGTTCCAGATATTGACTTGAATTTTTCAGATTTAAATCAAGCTAGTGCCCACGCTTATACAAAAGTGCTATTTGGAGAAGATAATGTATACCGAGCTGGAACAATTGGAACTGTAGCAGATAAGACAGCTTTTGGATTTGTTAAAGGATATTGTGAAGATAAAGAGTTGGGAGATATGAGAACAGCAGAAATAGAAAGACTAGCAATTGGCTGTACCGGAGTAAAAAGAACAACAGGACAGCATCCTGGAGGAATTGTTGTTATTCCTGATTATAAAGAAGTATCAGATTTTACGCCATATCAGTTTCCAGCTGAAGATGCAACAGCGGAATGGAGAACAACTCACTTTGATTACCACTCCATTGACCAATGTTTATTAAAACTAGACATTTTAGGTCACTCAGATCCAACACAATTACGCTTAATTCAAAATCAATCGGGAACAGATATTTTAAAGGTACCACTAGATGATAAAGCAACTATGTCAATATTTACCTCAACAGATGCCTTGGGAGTAACTAAGGAACAAATTATGTGTAATACTGGCACATTAGGAATTCCAGAATTTGGAACTCCATTTACGATAAAATTAGTAGAAGATACGAAACCCACAACTTTTGGTGAGTTAATAAAAATTTCAGGTTTATCACACGGAACTGATGTCTG
Source organism: uncultured Erysipelotrichaceae bacterium (assembly GCA_902783315.1). GTDB lineage: Bacteria > Bacillota_I > Bacilli_A > RF39 > UBA660 > UBA3789. The sequence continues at coordinate 21,494 of CACZQK010000002.1, forward strand.
GTTAGGAAATGCTCAAGATTTAATTGCTAAAAACATTGTTCCATTTAAAGAAACAATTGGCTGCCGTGATGATATTATGGTATATCTAATGTATAAAGGAGTAAAACCATTAAAAGCTTTTAAAATTATGGAGTTTGTCCGTAAGGGAAAAGCATCAAAAGATCCTGAAACATGGAAGGAACACGTCAAAACGATGGAAGAAGCTAATATCCCAGAATGGTTTATAGGTTCTTGTGCAAAAATAAAATACATGTTCCCAAAAGCCCATGCCGCAGCATATGTAATTTCTGCATTTAGAATAGCTTGGTATAAAGTCCATATGCCAGTATACTTCTATGCTTCATGGTATTCATCAAAAGCAACTGATGTTGATGTTGAAAATATGATTAAAGGATATGACTCAATAAAAGCTAGAATAGAAGATATTCAAGCAAAAGGATATGAAGCAACTAACAAAGAAAATGGTCAAGCTGAAAGTTTAAAGATTGCCCTAGAAGCCGCTGCTAGAGGCATAAAATTCTTAAATGTAGATTTATATGAAAGTGATGCAACCGTTTGGATAGCTAAAAGTGAAACGGAAATATACCCACCCTTTAATGCCATAGATGGTCTAGGAGATACTGTTGCTAAAAATATCGTAGCAGAAAGAAAAAAAGGAAAGTTTATTAGTATTGAAGATATCCAAAAAAGAGCAAAAATATCACAAACATTAATTGATAAAATGAAAGAAATGGAGATTTTAGAAGGATTACCAGATTCTAATCAACTATCTCTGTTTTAAATAAAAAGAAAGGAGGAAAAATGGAAGTAATAAGAGATAATCAAAAGATAAAGATTATCACATATTTAGAATCAAAAGAGGATGCTACTATTTTTAAACATTTTAAAGGACAAGAATATAAAATAGTTGCTGTAGCAAAAGATTCAGAAAATCTAGAAGAAAAAATAATATATCGAGGAGAATATGAGGATAATCCGCTTTGGATAAGATCATATGAAGATTTCTTTTCAGAAGTTGATCATGAAAAATATCCAGAAATAAAACAAAAATATCGATTTGAAATAAAGGAGAAAATATGAAAAAGAAATTAAGTATATTTTTAATAATATTGATAACTTTAATAACTATCCCAACATTTGTTTCTGCAGAAAATAATTTATTAGTAGATGAAAATGTTAATAATAGAGAAAAAATAGATAATACCAGTTTTGTTGCAGGAAACACAATAAAAATGTCATCAGAAATAGATGGAATGAATTTTGTAGCTGGTAATGATATTTCACTATCATCTAAACAAGATCATCTATTTGCTGCCGGAAATAATATTAATCTAGAAAATGTCATAACAAAAGAAGCTTTTGTTGCTGGATCAACAATAAATATTACATCTTCAACAATCAGAAATTTATATGTAGCCGCTCGAACGATTAAAGTAGATTCTGATATTTCCCAAAATGCATATTTAGCAGGAAATAAAATAAAAATCAATTCTAAAATAGATGGAGATGTTTATCTTGCAGCAGAGGAAATTACAATTGGAGAAGAAACAGTAATAAATGGAACATTAGAGTATCCTAGTGATGCAAAAATTAATATACCAAATACAGCTCATATTGGGAAATTAAAACCATACAAACCAAGTTCTACTCCAAGCAAAAAATCAATAATTATCACAACAATAACAGAAAAAATCTATTCATTCTTATCGATGGCAGTAATAGGAATTATATTATTAGCTATTGCAAAACCATTCTTTAAGAAATTAGAAAAAACTACATTATCCCTAGAAGAAGTAGTAAAACAAAGTATAACAGGATTCATTTTCTTAATTGTAACTCCTGTACTAGCAATAATATTATTACTCACAGTAATTGGAGTACCAATAAGTATAATAATATTATTAATTTATGTTTTATTAATCTATTTATCAGTAATACCAACATCTTACTTTATTGGAAAAAACATATTAAAAGATAAGATAAAAAATGATTATTCAATATTATTAATATCATTAGTAGTGATTTATATATTAAAACTAATTCCAATAATTGGATCACTTATAACATTTATATCATTAGTACTAGGATTAGGGTTATTCTTTAATACATGTAAAAACGAAATGAAAAAAGAAAAGTAACAGATGTTACTTTTTTCTTTACAAAAGTATAAAAAAAGATATAATAAGAATTACTGAAATAAGAACCAATAATTATATAATATGGAGGAATATTAAATGGTAGACGACGAACAAGACAAGCAAGATAGTAATTTTAAACGAATTTTAAACTTATTGAAAAAAGATAATGCAAATTTTGCTGCCATAATGAACGAAATAAAACCATTGGATGAAATCAAAAAGTATGCAATAATAGAAAAAATGCTAGATAAGGACTATAAAGACTTTGCTACAATAATGGAAGAATTACATACATGGAAAAGCATACCTTGCAAGTATTTTATGATATTAAAAATATTAAATAAAGGGTACACAGATTTTTCTGCAATAATGGAAGAAATAAAATCATGGGATAATTCAGAACAGAATAGGTATTATAAGTATATAATATTGGAAACAATGGTAAATAATGGCTATGAGGATTTTGAGACTATAATGGCTATAATAGAAGAAATAAAAGCATGGGAAGAACCATTAAGAAAGTATACAATACAACCAATAATTCTAAAGCAAAAAAGAAACAAGAGAAAGTAACAGATGTTACTTTTTTTGATATAATTTTAAATAGGTGATAGGAATGATTTATACAAAGTTAGTTAATAAAGAAAATCTATGGAAAGAAAAAGATTTAACAAAGATAAATTTAGTAGAAATAATAGATATTAATGAAAATAAAAGAAAAATAGAAGAAAAAACAAAAGAAGCGTATGATGAATTAAAGAATTATTTAAAACAAAAAAACATCGAAATAGGAATAACAGAAGGATATAGAACAGTAGAAGAACAAATAAATTTAAGAAATGCTTTATTGAAAGAAAAAGGATTATCTTACATTGAAAACTTTGTAGCACTTCCTTATGAATCAGAACATCATACTGGATTAGCTATTGATATTGCTATAAAAAAAGAAAATGAATATATTGATGAAGAATTAGAATTAACAAAAGAAGATTATAAAATAATTCATGAAACTTTACCAAAATATGGTTTTATATTAAGATATCCTAAAAATAAAGAAAAAATAACAGGCTATAACTATGAACCATGGCATTTACGATATGTTGGTAAAGTTCCCGCTCAAATAATTTATAACAATAATTTAACATTAGAAGAATACTTAAAAGACTATAAGACAGTATTATATATAAATAAACCAAAAGGGATAACATCATTTGATGTAGTAAATGAAATAAGACACATCTTTGGAATAAAAAAAGTAGGACATACAGGAACTCTAGATCCTATAGCAGAAGGAGTAATGTTAGTCGCTATAGGAAAAGCAACAAAGATAGTAGAACTTTTAACTGCTGAAGATAAAGAATATATTGCCGAAGTAGAATTAGGATATAAAACAGATACATATGATAATACAGGAACCATTATCGAAAAAAAAGAAGTTCCTAAGATAATAAATTTAGAAGAAAAATTAAAAAGTTTCAAAAAAACATATTTACAAGAAGTACCAATCTATTCAGCAGTAAAAGTAAATGGAAAAAAACTATATGATTATGCTCGAAAAAAAGAAGAAATTTCTCTTCCTAAAAAACAAGTAACCATAAAAGAAATAGAACTATTAGAAGAAAAAGAAAAAGCCTTTACTTTTAAAGCGCTAGTAACAAAAGGTTGCTACATAAGAAGTTTAATACAGGATATTGGTGAATCTTTAGATACATATGCTACAATGACAAACTTAATAAGAACAAAACAAGGAAAAATATCATTAAAAGATACCAATACCTTAGAAGAAATAAAAAAGAATAAATTTCAAACTCATAATATAGAAGATATATTAGATTATCCTATTATAAAAGTAGATGAAAAAGAGTATTTAAAAATATCAAATGGAGTGAATTTAAAAGATAAGTGGAATATAAAAGATAAAGTAATATTCATAGACAAAGAAGAAAAATTAATCGGAATATATGAAAAAAAAGATGATTTTTTAAAGACATGGAAAAACTTTATTTGACTAAAAGTGTAAAGTATGATATAATTAAGCCCAGTTCAGGTAGGAAGACATAAAAAATTAGAAATTAGGGGTGTAGGAAATGACAAATTTAAAAATAAATAAAAAATTGTTAGCTTTTTTACTAGCAGGATTTGTATTAACAGGATGTGGAAATAGAGTAGAAGAAGTAGGTGAAAAATCACCAGCAGCAATCATGAATAATATAAAAGATGAATATTCAAATATGATAGATGAAGACTATATAATTAAAATAGATACCTTAAAAAATAAGATAGATATTCTTCAAGCTATATATGATGCTAATTTAGATTTCTCACAAGCAAAATCAATAATGGAACATATGGATATATCACAGTTGAGTGTCGAAAAAACAACAGAAATGATTAGAAAAGCAAAACAGCCTCTTTTCATTTGGTCTAATAGAAAACAAAACGATGAAAAATATGACAATCTAGATCAATTGAATGATATTAAGACTAGATTGGAAGAAGAATTACTAACAGAAGAAACTTTTAATAATCTGGAAGAAACATTACGAACAGCAATCAAAATTGAAGTAGCAAATGCTTTGAGATGCAATCCTTCTTATGTAAGAATACCAAAGAGAACTAATCATGATACAAACGAAATATCTGTATGTGTAAGAAAGAATAACAGCATAGATGAAGAAGTTTATACAATATCAGAAGGAGGAGCACCAGAAACACATGCTGCTACAGCATACCTATATCAGTATCAATTAACAAAACAAGGATTATTAGAAAGTTCAAAAGAGAATCGATTACAAACTCAACAAAAGATGCTTTGCCACACATCAAAAGCTCTTTTGGAAGGATTAGTTCCACAAGACAATAGATTAATTGCACGATACACAAAAAAAAGTATAAAAGAGAAATTAGAAACTTTATCGATAACACCAATGTCAGCAGGATTATTAGTAATGAAAAATACAGGTTCACCGAATAGTACTGCAGCAGTGTGTACATATACAAAAAAATAGAGGGGGAGAAAAAGTATGATAAAAAATTTAAAAATATTTCCAATAGCTTTATTAGTAACATGTATTTCAACAGGATGTAAAACAAAACCATCAAAAATATTAGAAAAGGTTCCAACAGAAAAAGCACTAACAACTTCAACTGTTGGTGATAATTATTTTGAGGGTGAAGGTATATTAGAATATAAGTTTATAAGTAGAATAGAAAAATTAGAAGAAAAACTAGCTATTCTTCAAGAAATATATAATATATGGCAAATAGATATAGACCAATACGAAACAATATCAGAAGCAGATTGGGATCCATCAAATATGAGTTTAGATGCAACGAAAAGAGTAATAGAACAAGCAACAAAGAGCACATTTCTTCAAGAAAAAGGTAAAAAAGAAGATATAATACAAAAAAGAAGTCAGTTAAAAACTTTAAAAGAGTATATTGAAAAAAAACTTTTTGTAGACCCAACAGATTACTATACAGGATTAGACGAAGCATATATAGAAGATGCTGGATATGAAGAGGTTTGTGATATATTATCAACTGCAATAAGAGCAGAAATAGCTAGTGCCTGTGATTGTGAAATGGATGACATTGAAATAGCAAGCGAAAGTAAAAACACTTATAAAATAATCATAAATGGAAAAAAATATATATTATCAAAAGAAAAGGCTCCACACACAAATGAAGCATTGAACGATTTATTTTTCTTCATAAAGGAATTAAGAGCAAAAAAAACCCCTTCAAACGAAATGAAAATTCAAGGATATAGAAGAGCTCTTGAACTTACAAAAGGCGCTTTAGTAGAAGGTTTAACGGTTCAAGATAATAATTTAATTGCTAAAAATACAGATGAGCATATAGCCGAAGTATTCAATATTTATAATGAGAAAGGCATGACTGCTTTTATAGGAATTAGAACAAATGATATAACAGAAATGATGGTAATAGACAACTTAGGAACAAACAACTCCCAAGCATTTTATCAAAAAGCTATAAGAAAATAGACAGAAATGTCTTTTTTTTATAAGGACTTTTTATAAATAACTTGACACGCAAAAAAAATGTATTGTACATTGAACTAAAAGCTTTAATGTGTTTGTGCAGAAATTGCAAAAAATATGAAGTAGGAGGGGCTATGGTAACTGCAGAAAGAGTACTAGAAAAATTGGAACAAAATCAAAAAGCAGTTTCATTGGAAGCTTTAAGGAAAAGCTTAGAAATTACTACGTCAGAAGAAATCCAACAATTCAAAATAATTATAAAGAACTTAATAGAAAACTATAAAGTTTATTGCACCTCAGATTTAACTTTCGCACTCATGAGTAACACTTCATTCCTAAAAGGACAATTTCATAAAAATAAAGACGGTGATGGAATAGTTTGTGTTACTTATTCTTCTAAAAATGAAACTGGAAAAGTAATTACCCAATATCAAACATTTAAAATATCAAAAGGAAATAATGGAGATGCTATTGATGATGATGAGGTATTAATAGTTGTTAATCCAAATGATAATAGTGCTAGAATCGTTAAGGTTATAAAAAGAAATATCAATAATATAGTAGGAAAGGTCTGTCGAAAAGGCTTCTCATACTTTGTAGAACCGCTTGATAAGAGAAATAGAAATCTAACAATTGACTTAGAAGGAAAACAATCAGAAGGCCAAATTGTTAAGGTTGAATTAATACCAATTAAGGGTAATCAGTATATGGGTAATATAATTCGAGTATTTGAGCCTAAAGATGACCCATATGAAGAAATGCTATTAGAAGCAATAAGATGTAGAATGCCAGAAGGCTTTAGCAAAGAATCTACAGAACAATTAAAGTATATTCCAAAGTGTGTTAGAAAAGAAGATTTTATCGGAAGACAAGATTTAAGAGAATGGTCAATCATATCTATCGATGGTGAAGGTACGAAAGATAAAGATGATTGTATATCGATAAAGACTTTACCAAATGGACATATAGTATTAGGTGTTCATATTGCAGATGTATCTTATTATGTTCCAGAAAATTCACCAATTGATCGAGATGCTTATAGAAAAGGAACAAGTTACTATTTTGGAGGATGTGTTGAACCACAATTACCACATCAATTAAGTAGTGGAATATGTTCACTGATTGATGGAGAAGAACGTTTAGCAAAAACCATATTAATAGAGTATAATGAAAATGGTGAGGTTGTTCATAAAGAAGTATTTAAATCTGTCATAAAATCTAAAGCTGGAATGAATTATAGAGATGTGAATAAAACCCTAAATGGAATACCAGTGCCAGGATATGAAGAATATCAATCTACCTTATTACAAATGAAAAGACTATCGGATATTCTTTATAAAAAAAGATGGACAAATGGTGCAAGTTTTTTCTCTCAGCCAGAAATAAAATTCCAATATGATAAGAATGGAAATCCAATAGATATTTCATATAGATATCAGGGAGATGCTGAAAAGATAATAGAAGAATTTATGATAGCTGCTAATATAAATATATGTAAAATATTAGAAGAAAATGAAATACCTTGTATTTATCGTGTTCATAAAGAACCTGATAAAAAAAGATTAAAAGAGTTTCTAAAACTATTAAATACAATTGGTATGCCATTTGAATATACTGAAAAAGAAATATGTGAGGATAAAAAATTATTACAATTGCTAATAAATCATATAAGCGATAATAAAAATCTAAGAGATATATTAAATATACTTTTAATTCGTTGCATGTCACGTGCAAAATATAGCTACAAAAAAGAGAAACATTATGGACTTTCTAGTACTTATACTCATTTTACTTCTCCAATCAGAAGATTAGCGGATTTAGCAATTTCGAGAATTCTTGATGAATGTTATTTTGAACCGGATTATAGTAAAAAAATAGAGAATATTGCAAAATGGCAAGAGTTAGTTGCAAAATATGCAGACCAAGCTTCTAGAATGGAACGTATTGAAGAAAAGGTTGAAAGATGTGTTGATGCATTGAGTGTAACTAAATATTTATCAAACTATATAGGACAAGAATTTGAAGGAATGATTGTCGAAATAGGATCAAAATGTATTACAGTTCAATTAGATAATTTATTAACTGGACATGTTAGACTTAACCCTGGCGATTATTATTATAATTCAGATAATTTAACATTATTATCACAAAAAGGTTTAGATAATTATTATATAGGTGATAGATTAATACTAAAATTAGTGGGGACAAATGATAAAAAAGTATGTTTTGAAGTAATTAAAAAGATATATGAAAATAATTATAGCAATATTAAAGGTGATAGTTTCGAAAAAGTGAAGAAGAAAAAATATATCATATCATAAAAAAAAACTTGTAAAATATAATAGATATGATATAATACAATAAAGAAAGGAGTGGGAGAAAAAACCCACTCCTATTATTGTTAGGAGGTGTACCATGAAAGAAGAAATTTCAAATCTTGTAAATGACAAAATAAAAGATTTAAATGTCTTTGTAGAAGATGCATATATTAGTAATCAAGAAGGTAAAAAAATATTTAACATCGTTCTAGATAGTAATGAGACAATTGATTTAAATAAAATAACAGATGCCTCAAGAATAATAAATGAAATAATGGATAAAGAAGAAAATATTTTAAAAGATATTGATGAGTTAGACATTTTTTCAAAAGAGAAAGGAGATAATTAAAATGAATGGCAAAGAATTTAAAAAAGCACTAGACAATATTGTAAAAGAGAAAGATATTGATCCAGAAATAGTATATAGTGCTATGGAATTAGCTTTAACATCAGCATACAAGAAAAATTTTAATTCTAAAACAAATGTAAAAGTCTTGTTTGATAGAGTAACAGGAGATATTAAAGTATATTCTTATTTAACAGTCGTAGCTGATGATAAGATGACTAAAGAAGAATATGAAGAAGCATTATTTGAACGCTATGCAGAAGATGATGAATTAGATACCAAAACAGAAGAATCAGATACTCCTGATGAAGAAGGAGAAGATGGAGAAAATTCTGGAACTGAGAAGGAAAAAATTTCATTCTTCAATCCTGAAACTGAAATTAAGTTAAGTGATGCGAAAAAGATAGACAAAACATTAGAAATAGGAGATACAATTGATACCGAAGTAACTCCAAAAGACTTTGGACGAGTAGCAACATCAACGGCTAAACAAGTAGTAATCCAAAAAATTCGTGAAGCTGAAAGAAATAGTATCATGGAAGAATTTGGAGATAAACAAGATGAATTGTTAATTGGTACAGTTGCTCTAGAAGATACTGATAACTATTTTATTGACTTAGGAAGAACAAATGGTATTTTGCCAAAAAAAGATATCATTCCTGGAGAAAAAATAGAAATGGGTTCTCAAATAAAAGTATATGTATCAAAAGTAGATAATAATGGAAAGAACCTATTAATTTTATTAAGTAGAGCACACTATGGTTTTGTCAAAAGATTATTTGAATTAGAAATACCAGAAATCAATGATGGAACAGTAATGATTTATAGTGTAGCAAGAGACCCAGGAAATAGAAGCAAAGTTGCCGTATATTCAGAAAATCCAAATGTTGATCCAATTGGAGCTTGTATAGGAGAAAAAGGTTCCCGCATTGCGAGAATTATTGAAGAATTACATGGAGAAAAATTAGATATTGTCAGATATGATTCTGATCCAGCAATCTTTATTGAAAATGCATTATCTCCTGCAAAAGACTTGACAGTAGCAATTACAGATCCTAAAAAATTAGAAGCAATGGTAATTGCCGATGGTGATAATTTTTCTTTAGCAATTGGTAAAAAAGGACAAAATGCTCGTCTTGCAACAAGATTAACAAAGTTTAAAAGAATTGATATAAAAACAACAGAACAAGCAAGAGAAGCAGGAATCAATTTTAGATAGAGGGATAATATGAAGGTTAGGAAAATACCATTAAGAACATGTGTAGTAACAAAAGAAACTCTCCCAAAGCAAGAACTTCTTCGTATTGTAAGAACAAAAGAAGGAGAAGTAAAAGTAGATGAAACTGGAAAATTAAATGGAAGAGGAGCATATATTAAGAAAGAAGCTGAGGTTCTAGAAAAAGCTAAGAAGACAAATATCTTAGAAAAAAAACTAGAATGCAAAATAGAGGATATTGTTTATGAAGAAATAAAAAAATGTATAGAAAAGTGAGGTGGTCATCGTGATGACATTGCAAGATTATGCAAATGACGTAGGAAAAACAATAGATGAAATAAAAGCACTATGTGATAAAATAGGAATTAATTATCAAGATGAAAACACATTATTAGATGATATAAGTATTACTCTTTTAGATAATGAAATACAAGATAGTGAAGACTATATAGAAGGAGATATTGAAGAACTAGAAGAAAGAAGACTAGATGATGAAGTAACAGATAAAGCCGAAGAATTGGCCTATAATACAAAAATTGATTTAGAAGCTGGAAACTCCTTTACAAAAGTGAAGCAAACAAAGCAACCTAAGAAAAATGAAAATAATAAAAAAGATTTTCTAAAAGAACGTAAGAAAATGTATAAACATAAAGAAAAACTACAAAGTAACGAAGTAGAGCAAGATAAAAATGTAATTCTTTATAAAAAAGGAATGACTGTTACAGATTTGGCTAATTTACTAGAAATTGCTCCAGTAGAATTAGTAAAAAAATGTATGGGCCTAGGAGTAATGGCCTCTGTTAACCAATCATTAGATTATGATACCGCTGAAATTCTTGTATCAGATTATGAAAAAATATTAAAAAAGGAAGAAACTGCCGATATATCTAATTTTGAAAATTATGAAATTGAAGATAAAGCAGAAGATTTAGTAGCTCGCCCACCAGTAGTTACTATTATGGGACATGTAGATCATGGAAAAACAACTTTATTAGATTACATCAGAAATAGTGATGTTGTAAGTGGAGAAGCGGGAGGAATTACTCAAGCAATTGGTGCTTATTCTGTTAAATGTAAGGATAAAACAATTACATTTATTGATACTCCAGGACATGCAGCTTTTACAGAAATGCGTGCTAGAGGAGCACAAATGACAGATATTGTAATTATTATTGTAGCAGCTGATGATGGTATAATGCCACAAACAAAAGAAGCAATCGATCATGCTAAAGCAGCAAATGTTCCTATTATTGTTGCGATTAACAAAATTGATAAACCAGAAGCAAATGTTGAACGAATTATGACTGGTCTTGTTGAAGCAGGACTAACTCCAGAAGAATGGGGTGGAGATATTATTGTTAATAAAATATCTGCTAAAACAGGAGATGGAGTATCTCAATTGCTAGAAAGTATTTTATTAGTAGCAGAAATGCAAGAATATAAAGCAAATCCAAATAGATATGCCACAGGAGCAGTAGTAGAATCTAGAAAAGATGCTAAAATTGGTTCTGTTGCAACACTATTAATTCAAAATGGAACTCTTCGATTAGGGGACCCAATTGTAATTGGAACTTATGCAGGAAAAGTTAGAACTTTAAAAAATGATAAAGGACAAAACATTGTTGAAGCAGGTCCAGCAACCCCCGTTGAAGTAACGGGTATCTCAGAAGTACCAAGTGCTGGAGACAAGTTTATGGCTTTTGAATCAGAAAAACAAGCCAAAGAAATAGCCAGTGCCCGTACTCTTCGTTCAAAAGAAAAAGATACAAACTTTAGTGGAATGAGCTTAGATGATTTATTCGGAAGGATAAAAGAAGGACAAAAAGAGATCAAAGTAGTCTTAAAAGCTGATGTAAATGGCTCCCTAGAAGCTGTAAGAAATGCTTTAGAAAAGATAGATGTTGAAGGTGTAAAAGTAACAGTTATTAGAGGTGGAGTAGGAGCTATTACAGAAAGTGATGTTGTCCTAGCATCCGCATCAGAAGCCATTATCATTGGGTTTAATGTCAGAGCTAATAATTCTACAGTAGATATTGCTAAACAATATGGAATAGAAATTAAAACATATGATATCATCTACAAAGTAGTAGAAGATATGGAAAGTGCTATGAAAGGAATGTTAGATCCAGAATTTGAAGAAAAAGTAGTAGGTACAGCTGAAATTAGACAACTATTCAAATTCTCAAAGATAGGTTTAATTGCTGGATGTCACGTAACAAGTGGAATCATAAAAAGCAATTTAAAAGCCCGTATTATTCGAGATGATATTATTGTTTATAATGGAGCAGTCAATACTCTACAACATGAAAAAGATCAAGTAAAAGAAGTAAAAAAGGATATGGATTGTGGAATTACCTTAGAAAACTGTCAAGATTATAAAGAAGGAGATATTATTGAAGTCTACGAACTAGTAGAAATAAAACGATAATAAAGAATATAATAAGGTGGTAAGTAATTTGTCAAATATAAAAATAGAACGTTTAAATCATGCAATACAAGAACAAATTAGTATTATACTAATGCGTGAAGTAAAAAATGAACATCTTAAATTTGTAACAATAACAGGAGTAGAAACAACAACAGATCTAAGTTTTGCTAAAGTATATTATACAGTTCTAGATGATTCGAAAAAAGGCCAAACACAAGAAGAACTTGAAAAAGCCTCATCTTTTATTCGTACGAAACTAGCAGAACGTATTGATATTAGACATACTCCAGAGTTAAAATTTATTTATGATACATCTATTGCCTATGGGGAACATATAGAAAAAATAATAGATGAAATACATCACAAAAAGAAGGATTGATTTACTCAATCTTTTTCTTTTCTTCTTTTTTATATTATGTTAAAATAATATTATAAAATAGGAGATGAATATAATGAGAAAGATAATTACATTCTTATTTCTAGTAATTTTAATAATACCACTTGGAGTACTAGCAAAAACTCCTAATCAAGAAGAAGTAATAAAAGTAATTAACTCCATAGAAAATGTTCAAGTAGACGATAGTATTATTATCAAAAAAGCAACAATAAAAGATAAAATGATCGAACTAGAACTATCCGAAAATGACAAAGATTTAATAAAAGAAATTCCATATACAATGAACGAAACAGAATTAGAGTTTTTAGGAGGATATGCCCTTATAAATACTGAGACTGGGAAAGTAATAGAGGAGATTAAAGAAAACAACCATTCATTTTATATTTATTCCCTTCTAGAAAATAAATCTTTTGCTCCATATGAAGAAAATAATTATTATAATAATACAAGAATTAAGGAAATAATAGAAACAAAGCAACAAGATGTATATAAAGATTCAAGTAATACATTTGGAGTTTCTTTTAAAGAAGAAATGATAGATCAAAAAACAAAAAAAATTTCTATAGCATATCATTATTACTTTGATGGTGATTATACAATTATTAATATCGAACAAAATGAATTAGATTCTCCAAATCCACCAACAGGAACATATAATAAACAAGTGACAATTATGTTATGTATTGTCATAGGAATAGGTTTATATACATATTTTGATAGTATAAAAAAAGAAAGAAAAGGAATTTAGTATGAAAAAAAGAACTAAAGAACAACTACAAGATGATTGCTGGATATATATTTTATTATTAACAACACTAGCAATACTTCTAGAATCTTTGAAAAAATATACCTTTAATATAGTCGGAGTAGATTTATCAATAGCATTATTCTTTTTACCATTTATTTATTTCATTTCCAATTATATCGCCAAAAAGTATGATTACAAAAAAGCAGTAGCTGCCATAGCAATCTCTGGAGTTATGTTTGTATCGTTTAGCGCTATTATATCTTTTGCATTTGGAGAAAGACTAATTTTGTCAAATGTTAGTGGGGAGTTTTGTGGATATGTAGTGAGTCAATTTATCAATTTAACTTTATATATGTATTTACTAAATAATACAAAAATGCCAATACTTTTACTATATTTAAATTATTTGTTTTCATTAATAATATATTACATGTTCTATACTTTAATATATTTAAATATAATTACATTGAATAGTTATTGGCCAGGATACTTCATCACTTTAGGAATTCAAATGATTATATGTCTTCCACTAGCAATACTAGGAAAAAAAACAAAAAGAAAAAATTAACTTAAAAATTAATTTTTTTTTTATAAAGCAATAATAGATAAGATAACTAAGACTGTATTGTGAATCATATGCATAAACATAGAAGAAAACACTGTATTGGTTTTATAATAAGTAAGTGCAAATGCTCCACCTAAAGCTCCATAAGGAATAATATATAAGTAATCTAAAATATTCTTAGCTTGTGAAAATACATGAGCTCCACCAAATAACAAAATTGATAAGAGGATAAAAATATATTTATTATCAAAAATATCTTTTAAGATTTTTCGAAAAACAATTTCTTCATTAAATGGAGCAATAATTCCTGCATCAATTACCATCATCCAAGGAAGAGAATGAATCAATTTTTGTACAATTTCCTCGTTGTTTGCGCCACCTGCTTTAAAGAAAAAATTAAGAATAAAATTAGATACCATCATAATTGCAAGACCAAGTATCCAATATTTAAATGCAATATCCATATTTTCCATAATATTTTTCTTAAAAATACAAAATTCATTCTTTAATTCATTTTTATAAATGAAAAATAAAACAATAAAAACAACTAAACTAGAAAAAGTAGATAAAACAACTTGCATACTATCACTAATTTTATGAGGATTTAAATGAAATAAAAAAATTGGTATTAATTGGAGATAAGAGCTACACCAAAACAAAATAAAAACAATAACTCCACGAATAATATACTTATATTTATTTTCTAAACTTAACATAAAATCACCATATTTAAAATATCATAAAAAGGAACAATATGTAAATATATATAATAATTTATCTATTTTTAACCAACATAGAAGGAAAAACTAATTATTAATAAAATAAATAGAATTTAATCATAAATGTCACAAAATGGTAATTTTGTTTTACTATATTTGACTAAACAAATAAAAAAATATCTGTATTAGAATAATGATTTAATATATAATAAAAATATAAAGTAGAG
>CACZQK010000003.1 GCA_902783315.1 uncultured Erysipelotrichaceae bacterium
CAGGGTATCTAAAAGGTATCTAATTCACGTTTTTTCACGTTTCTTCACTTTTAGATTTTCGCAAACCGTTGATATTACTTACTTTCCACAGCACTGCTTATATTTGCGTCCAGAGCCACATGGGCATGGATCATTTCTTCCTATTTTTTTCTTTGTTACCGGTTTTTTCTTTGCTGCTTTTTCTTCTGAGTCATTAGTTATCATTTTCTTTGTATTTTCTTTTCTTTCTATATTTTGTCTTATTTCTGCTTTTAATAAGAAAATAGATACATCCTTGTCTACTTTTTGTAACATGGAATCAAACAAATCAAACCCTTCCATGGTATAAGCTCTTAATGGATCTTCTTGAGCGTATCCTCTTAAGTGGATTCCTTCTCTTAGGTGTGACATGGTATTAATGTGTTCCATCCAATAATTGTCTAACACTTGAAGGGTTATTACTTTTTCAAATTCTTCTGTTACTTCTTGTGGCACTTCTTTTATTTTATCTTCATATTCTTGAATTACTGTTTTTGATAAGAAGTCTATTAATTCTTCTGGTTTTAAATTTTCTATATTTTTCTTTTTTATGTCTTTTTTTAATAAATTCTCATTGACAAATTCTACTATATCTTCATAATCTTTTTCTGTTAAATATCCTTCTGGTGGTATGTGTGAATTTACTAAATCTTCTATATGATGTCTGAATGTAGTTAAAACCATTTCATGGATTGATTCATTTTCTAATATCTTATTTCTTTTATCATAAATAATCTCTCTTTGATTATTCATTACATCATCGTATTGTAGTAAGCTTTTACGTATATCAAAATTATTTCCTTCTACTCTTTTTTGAGCTGTTCCAATAGATCTTGTGAATGTCTTACTTCTTATTGCTTGATCTCCTAATCCCATATTTTCCATCATTGTACCAATTCTATCTGAACCAAATCTTACCATTAAATCATCTTTCATCGATACAAAGAATTGTGTATATCCTGGATCTCCTTGACGTCCTGAACGTCCTCTCAACTGATTATCAATTCTTCTTGATTCATGGCGCTCTGTACCAACAACACACAATCCTCCAAGTTTTCTTATTTCGTCAGATAGTTTAATGTCTGTTCCTCGTCCAGCCATATTTGTTGCAATTGTTACTGATTTATTTAATCCAATCTTAGAAATAATTTCAGCTTCTCTTTCATGATTTTTCGCATTTAATACTTCATGAGGAATATGAGCTTGTTTTAATAAACTACTAATTAATTCACTTGTTTCAATTGCAATTGTACCAATTAAAACAGGTTGTCCTTTTTCATATCTTTCTTTTACAAAATTAATAATTGCTTTATATTTAGCTTCTTTTGTGGCATAAACTAAGTCTGGAGCATCAATACGAATTACTTCTCTATTTGTTGGAATCTCAATAACATACATGTTATAAATATTTCTAAATTCTTCCTCTTCTGTTTTAGCTGTACCGGTCATACCTGCTAATTTTTTATACATACGGAATAAATTTTGAATAGTAATAGTCGCAAGGGTTTTAGTTTCTTCATTGATGTTTACTCCTTCTTTTGCTTCTATGGCTTGGTGTAATCCATCTGAATAAGCTCTTCCTTTCATCAAACGTCCAGTAAATTGGTCTACTATTACTATTTCATTATCTTGTACTACATAGTCAATATCTCTTTTCATTGAATAGTTAGCACGTAGAGCTTGGTTAATAAAATGTAATAAAGTGGCATTTTCTATATCATATAAGTTATCTACACGAAAAGTTTTCTCGGCTTTATCAGAACCTTCTTCTGTTAAATTAACACTTCTTGTTTTTTCATCAAAGATATAATCCTTTTCAACTTTTAGGCTTTTAGCATATTGATCTGCTTGAATATATAGATTGGCATTAGTCATTTCACCACCAGAAATAATTAATGGTGTTCTAGCTTCATCAATTAATATTGAATCAACCTCATCAATAATAGCAAAATTAAGTTTTCTTTGAACTCTTTCTTCTTTTTTTACAACCATGTTATCTCTTAGGTAATCAAAACCTATTTCACTATTTGTAGAATATAAGATATCACAATTATATGCTTCTTGTTTTTCTTTAGATGACATGTTTCTTATATTGGCAGCAACTGTTAAACCTAAGAATCTTAGAATTCCACCCATCCATTCTGCATCACGAGTTACTAAGTATTCATTAACGGTTATAATATGAACTCCATCACCAGTAAGAGCATTTAGATATGCTGGTAATACTGCAGTTATTGTTTTACCTTCACCAGTCTTCATTTCAGCAATATTTCCATAATGAATTGCCAATGCACCTAGAATCTGAACATAGAAGTGTCTTTCACCAATTACACGAAAAGATGCTTCTCTTGCAGTAGCAAAAGCTTCTACTAAAATGTCTTCCAATGTTTCTCCATCTCTTAATCTATCTTTAAATTTTTGAGTTTTATCTTGAAGTTCTGTATCTGTTAGTTTTGAATATTCTTCTTCTAAACTCATTACTTGATTAGCTATATTATTAAATTTTTTTAATTCTTTATATTCATGGTCAAATAATTTTTTTAGTATGTTCATCTCTATATCTCCTTCAAAGTATTATTTTACCAAAAAAAGATGAGAATTTAAAGAGTTTCTCATCTTTTTCATTATAAATTATTCTGTTTCTATAATGCCATAATTTTCATCTTTTCTTTTATATACAACTGCAAATGAGTCTGTATCTGCATCTTTGTACATATAGAATTCATGTCCTAAAAGTTCCATTTGAAGAATTGCTTCTTCTTCATTCATTGGTTTTACTTCTATTTTCTTTCTTTTTACAATTTTTTTCTCAGCTGTTTTTTCTGCTTCTATGCTTGATAAATTAAAATCATAATTTGCTTTTAGTTGCTTTGACATTAATTTTGTTTTGTTCTTTCTAATCTGTCTTTCTAATTTGTCAATTGTTTTATCAACGGCTGCATAAAAGCTATCTTTTGTTTCCTCCGATCTTAAAATAAATGTTTTTAACGGTATGGTTATTTCTACTGTTTGCTCATGATTTTTTACTTTTACCATGACATTTACGCGAACGTTTTCGCTGTTTTCTAGATATTTTTCTAACTTTCCTAGCTTTTCTTCAATGTAATCGTGCATAGCATCTGTAATTTTCATTTTAGAACCATGAATAACAATTTCCATACTATCGCCTCCTTGTAATTTGATTATAACATATACACCAAAAAATACAATAAAAAAACTACTACTTTATGCAGTGGCAGTTTCTTTTAAAAGTTTTACATTAATTGCTTGATATCCTTTACTAGTTTCAATTAATTTAAATTCAACCAATTGATTTTCTGCTAAGGTTTTATATCCATCAATTTCAATAGCAGAGTAATGGACAAAAATATCTTCATTCTCTTTAAATCCAATAAATCCATACCCTTTATCATTATTAAACCATTTCACGCGTCCGGTCATCACTTTTACTTCAACACCTCACATTCTACCATTTTTTCTTTTTCTGGTAGTTTTATTGTATCAAAGTTTTACATATTTTTTTATTTTTTCCTTAAATCGTACTATTTTAATCCTTTTTTTCATATTTTTCCGTTTTTTCGACAAATTAGTCTATTTTTTTATTAATTGATGCATCTTAAATAATTAATTAATTCTCTTTTTTTTGCTCTTGCTAATGACGTTATTTCTAAACCATTTCTAAATTTTATTATATTTGTTTTTTTGTCGTATGAACTCATTTGTTCCTTATTAATAATATAACTCTTATTACATTTAAAAAATCTATTATCTAATAATGTTTGAATTTTATTTAGTGTTCCTTGTATATAGTAATCTTGATTTATTGTTTTAATGATGCATCGTTTATTTTCTGGTTCTTTTTCAATATAGACAATATCTTTATAGTCTATTTGGTAGAATACTTTTTTGTAGTAATATCTTAGAGTATTAGGTCTTTGATCATAATTTTTTAGGCAAATTTGAAGGCTTCTTAATAATTCATTTTCAAATTTTTTTGTTTTGTCAATAGCATTCATTATAAAGAGATTTTCTTTCATTACTTTTGGAATATTGGATATATAAAATAACACTATTAATGATTGCCAGTCATCTTTATTTTCTCTTATATATCTTATCAGTTCATCTTCTTGCTTACTTTTTTTATAATTAATCAAATATATTTTAAATGATTCTTTTTTTAATAGTTTTAATATTTGTTTTGAACATTTATCAAAAATAATATAGTCATATTCTATATCATAATTCATCATTATTCTATCAATTAATAGCTTATATTTGTTTATATACCACAAATTATCTTCTATTATTATAAATTCTATCATTTTATCACGCACCTTTTTTCATTCTATCATTCTTTTTCTTACTTTCAAAGAAAAAAAACGTATTTTTAAAATGTACGTCTTTATTTTTTTCTTTTTAATTTATTTATTATTTGTTTTGTTCTTTTTGGTGTTTTATCAGAAATAATCGTTGTATGAAGAACAAACCATATCACAATGATAAATATCAGTATGTAAATAATCTCTCCAATGATAGGATCAACTAGTGTATAAAAAATAGATGCTGCAGCAAAAACACTATCTATCAAATAAATAATTAATACTGTAATAGTTTGAGAAAAGTTCATTCCTAATAATTGATGATGAAGGTGTTCCTTATCTGCTTGAAATGGTGGTTGTCCCTTTAATAATCTTCTTATAATCGCAAATAAAGTATCTAAAATTGGGATTCCTAAAATTGTTACTGGTACAAAGAATGATATTAGAGCTGGGCCTTTAAATTCTAATAATGTTATAACTGCAATAATAAATCCCATAAAGGTTACACAATCCCCTGCAAATATTTTGGCCGGATGAAAGTTATGGACTAAAAATCCTAGTGTAGATCCTAACATGATTAATGTTAAAATCATGACCAAACTTCCTACTCTCCCTTGAAAAAAACAAATGATTGCAATCGTTAAATAGAAAATACTACAAATACCACCA
The DNA here is from genome assembly GCA_902783315.1 of uncultured Erysipelotrichaceae bacterium. Taxonomy (GTDB): domain Bacteria; phylum Bacillota_I; class Bacilli_A; order RF39; family UBA660; genus UBA3789. The sequence goes on from CACZQK010000003.1 coordinate 5,007, forward strand.
CTTAATCCATCTAATCCATCGATTAAATCAATAACATCTGTGCAACCAACAATAAAGAGAATGGTGATTGGATAAGATAAAAATCCAAAACTCAATGAAAAACCAAAAGCTGTTATATTATCTAATAATATGCCTCCATAAAAAACAATTACCATCGCCGCTGCTATATGGACTAAAAATCGATATTTTGCTTTTACAGGATTTAAATCATCTACTATTCCCATTAAAATAATTATAAAGCTTCCAATTAAAATAGAATTCATTCTAATACTTTGTTCTCCAAAAAGAATGTAGCCAAATAGGAAAGAGAGAAAGATTCCTACTCCACCTAATTTTGGCATTGGAACTTTATGAATATGCCTATTTCCTTCGGCTTTTGTTGGAAGATCCATAGCACCAATATGTACTGCTACTTTTCTCATTAAAAACATTATTATTGCGGAAAACAAAAATGTTATTACAATAATTCTTGATGAATATAACAACTGAGACTTCATAGATTTCACTTCTTTCTAAAAAAATTATATCAAATTAGAAAAAAAAAACCAATATAATTGATTTTCTTCTAGTCTTTTTGACTTTCTTCTAATTTTTTTGTATTTTCTAAAAGAATTCCACATCCTTCTGCTACACAAGTAAGTGGGGTTTCTGCAATCAAAACTGGAATTGTCAATTCTTCTTCTAATCTTTCTACAAGCCCTGTTAATAAAGAGCCTCCACCTGTCAAAATCAATCCTTTTTCTACAATGTCAGCAGATAATTCTGGTGGGGTTTGTTCTAAAACGTTCGTGCAAGTTTTTACTATTTTTTCTAGCCCTTCTTGTAGTGCTTTTTTTGTTTCATCTTGTCTTATTTCTATTGCTTTTGGTAGACCTGTTATTAAGTCTCTTCCTTTTATTTCTAATCTTTCTGCTTCGTTTGGGTGATGAACATTAGCAAAATTAATTTTGATATCTTCGGCTGTTTTTTCTCCAATTAATAATTTATACTTTTCTTTGATATATCTAATTATCTCTTGATCTAATTCATTTCCAGCAACTTTTATAGATGCAGATGAAACTATTCCTCCCATCGATAGAATTGCAATATCTGTTGTTCCTCCTCCTATATCTAAAACCATATTAGCTGTTGGCTTTGATATATCCATTCCGGCTCCAATAGCGGCAACTTTTGGTTCTTCTTCTATGTAGACTTTTCTGGCTCCTGTTCTTTCAGCTGCCTCTCTTATAGCATTTTTTTCTACGGGAGTAATATTTGTTGGGCAGCAAATTAATATTTTTGGGCGGGTAATTACTTTTTTTGCTTTGGCTTTTCTGATAAATTCATTAAGCATTATTTCAGTTAGTTCAAAATCTGCAATCACTCCATCCTTCATTGGTTTTATTGCTTTTAATTTTCCTGGAGTTCTACCTAGCATCTCATTTGCTTCTTTTCCAACGGCAATAACCTTTTTTGTTTCCGTATCAATTGCTACTACACTTGGTTCGTTTAAAACAATTCCTCGTCCTTTTATATAAATCAACACATTGGCTGTACCCAAATCAATTCCAATATCTTTTGCTAGCATAATCTCATTCCTTCCTTTTTTATTTTACCATAATTTTATTCAAATATAATAAAATATATATCTTTTTGAAAAAAAAGAAGGAATTAATTTTCCTTTTTTAGTGATATTTCTTTATTTAAATAGTTTTCTGGATTTACAGCTCCTCCATTTTCATACATTTCAAAGTGAAGATGATTTCCTAAATCCTTATCTATTTCTGTTGTACCACTTTTTCCTAATACTTGTCCTTGACTTACATTATCTCCTTGTTTTACTGTTATTTCGCTTAAACTTTTATAAATTGATGTATAACCATTTTCGTGTTTAATTTCTATATATTTTCCTGTTGCGTCGTCTTCTTCTACTTTTGTTACTGTTCCATCTAAAATAGATACTACTTCAAAAGTATTGTCACTAACATAATCTATTCCTGTATTTTGCAAATAGATATTATCATGCTTTATAATAGAATTAATTTGAGAGTCTTTTTCTGCTTGATAATCATAAAAACTTTTTCCAACTGTTACAGAATTATCCAAGTATGGTTTAATGATTCTAGTTGTTGTGTTTACAACGGGTAAGGAACTTTCTACTACTTCATCAAATACATAGTCTGGTTCTGAAATATTTTCTTCCTTTAAATTATTTTTTACTACTGTTGCGATTACTAGTACTGGTAATACAAATAGTATTCCTACTATCATAAAAATGGACTGATACTTTAATCTTTTTTTTATCATATTTTCACCTCAATAACATTTTTCCCAAAAAAAAAGAATTTATACTTTTTTTAAATTATTTTTACTGTAATAAATAAATCCCATATAAAACTTGTTACTAAGTAAATAAGTGAAATTCCTAATAAAAAGTAAAATATTCTAGCTTGATATATCCTGTTTTTTTTAAATATTTGATTGATATTTATAGAGTCCATAGACCAAATAACAATAATTGTCACTGCTGTATATAAGAAGAATTTTCCCATTATCTTAGTCCTTCCTCATAATCCATAATTTTTTTCACTCGTCTTTCATGGCGTTTATCCGTTAAGACTTCTGCTGTCATAAAGGCTTCCATTAATTTGGCAATTTCTTCCATGCTTTTTGTATAGCTAAATGCCATAACATTTGCTGCATTATCATTTCTACATAAAATTGCGTCTTCTACAGAATCTACTTTTGCACAACGTATTCCTTTTACCTTATTAGCGGCAATAGACATTCCAATTCCTGTTCTACAAACTAAAATTCCAATGTCGGCTTCTTTTTTAGTTACTTTTTCACATACTTTAAAAGCAAAATCTGGATAGTCATCTGTTTCTGTATTTATAGGACTACAGTCTATTACTTCATGATTATTTTTATTTAAATATTCTATTACTTCTTTTTTGCAATCTACTCCACGATGATCACTTGCTATTGCGATTACCATATAAATTTCCTCCAATATTGTGATTATATCATTTAAAATTTTTTTTTACAAATTTAATCTAAAAAAACTAATTACTATCTTCTGTTTATGATTACTTTTTTATCTTACGTTTAGATTTGGGTAATTCTTTTAAAGGTAAGCCCCCATTGTAATTATGGAATAAATTATTATACTTATTATCATAATCACTATAAAATTCACAATTGAATATATGAAAATCTAAATCTTCTAATTGAGAAATATCTATAGGCAAATCATATTTGTAACCAATTTCAACTCTAATTGGTCTTTGTAATACAAAAGCTCCTGATTTAGTACTCAAAAACAAGTTATATTCAATATAATATGTTCCTCTTTCTATTGATGCTCCAGAAAAATCACAGGTCCATGATTTTTTTGCCTTTCTTTCTTTGATTTTTGGACGGACAGTTACAATTTCGCCAGGAAATAAACTTATGCTTCTTTTAAGTTCTTCTTCTTCATTATATAATTCTTTATCATCTTCTGGTATTCCATCTTCTTCAGAAGAAAACAAGTCATCAAGCTCTAAATAGTCTGTTGGCAAAAAATAATCATCATCTACCATAAAGTCACACTTCTTTTATTAATTTTTATAATATATATAAAAAGAGCAGTTATTATGCTGCCTCTTTTTGGTCAAATCCATATTTTTTGTTGAACTTATCAACTCGGCCTGCACGGGTTGACTTACTTTGTTTTCCTGTATAGAATGGATGACATTCTGAACATATTTCAACATTAATTTCTTCTTTTGTAGATTTACAAGTAAATGTATTTCCACAAGCACAAGTTACTTTACAATCTTTTATTTCTGGATGTATATCTTTTTTCATAATATCTCTCCTTCCGCCATGACAGTTTTCCTGACATAGTAATTAAATGCGTTATTAATATATCAAATTTTTTTTAACTTTTCAAGTCTTTTTTTGTTTGTTGAATAATTCCTTGAAATATTTTTTTATATCCAATTTTATTCGGATAATAACTATTTGGATTAGAAAAGTATGTTTTTTTATCTTTTAAAAGTTTATAGGTATTAATATATATTACTTCTTGTTGTGATTCTAAATAAAAATTCAAGTTTTTAATTCCTAAATTTAGAATAATATTTTTTTTATTTGGTTTATAATACCCAATGCAAATAATTTCTTTTTTGTAATATTTTCTTATTTCTTTTATCAAATCATTATATTCTTCTACTGTTTCTTTCATAATTTTTTTTATGGTTTTGTTTGTTACTTTTTCTTCTAAGCTTAGTTTATATATTAAATCATTGTATCCTATTGTTAAAAATAGAATATGTGCTTCTAACAAATCTCTTTTTAATGTTGCATTGTTTTTTATTTGGTTTGTTAATTCTCTAATTGTTAAATCTTTTTTACTATATTTGTTAACAATGGTTATTTTTTTGGTAGGTGATTTTAAATAATCTTTATAATGGTCTATAAAACCATATTCTTTTATACCATAAGAATTTATTCCTTGAGATAATTTATCTCCTATATTTAATACCTTTATATTATTGCTTTTAGTATTTTGATAAATAAAATATACGGATAAACTTAATATTATTAATATTAATAATTTTGTTGTTTTTTTCATGGAATCACCTCAAAAAAAGAAATATAACTATTAAAATTATATTTCTTTTATGGTTATTTTAGCACCTACTGTTGTAAGTTTTTCTACAATTTGTTCATAGCCTCTTAGAATATGCTCAGCATTGGTGATGGTAGTTGTCCCTTTAGCAATTAGGGCAGCAGCGACCATTGCTGCTCCTGCTCTTAAATCGGTAGCAACAACTTCAGTTCCTTTTAGATCCCTTGGTCCTAGTATAGTTGCTGTTTGATTTTTTAGTTCTATATCTGCACCTAATTTCTTAAGATATGGAATATGCATAAATCTATTTTCAAAAATTGTTTCAGTAATCTTTGACTTTCCTTTTGCTTGAGTTAGTAATACTGTAAAAGGTTGTTGTAAATCTGTCGCGAATCCTGGATATACTGCTGTTTTAATATTTGTTGCTCTTAATGTCTTATTACTGTCTATTACTGTTACATAATCTTTTCCTATTTCTAAGTCTACTCCCATTTCTTCTAATTTTAATAATAATGAATCAACGTGTTCTGGGATAACATTATCTACTTTTAGCATATGACCACATAAAGCCCCTATAATAATGTAGGTTCCTGCTTCAATTCTATCAGGAATTACTTCGTGAAAGCACTTTCCTAAATGTTCTACACCTTCTATTTTTATGGTAGATGTTCCTGCTCCTAATATTTTTGCTCCCATGTTATTTAAAAATGTTGCCACATTTACTATTTCAGGTTCTTTAGCAGCATTATCAATTATTGTAGTTCCTTTAGCTCGAACTGCTGCCAACATTATATTTATCGTTGCACCAACTGAGGCAATATCTAAATATATATTGGCTCCCTTTAATTCTTTTGCTTCTACAATATATTTATTATTTTCATTTTTCACGGTAGCTCCTAAGGCCTCAAAACCTTTTAAGTGAAGATCTATTGGTCGCGAACCTATAGAACAACCTCCTGGAAAATACATTACTGCTTTTTTGTACTTTCCTAGTAAAGCTCCCATAAAATAATATGAAGCTCTTAGCTTTTTAGAAAATTCTTCGGTGATTTCCGTATTTATCATTTCTTGAGGATTAACAATAATACTTTCCGTTGACCTTTTAAAATTAACATTTAGTAATTTTAAAATATCACATAAGGCCTCCGTATCTGTTATTTCAGGAACATTGCAAATTGTTGCTTCTTCATCTGTTAAAATTGCTGCCGGTATTAAAGCAACGGTAGCATTTTTTGCTCCGCTTATACGGATTGTTCCTGTTATATTTTTTTCTCCTTCAATCTCAATTATTTTCATGGTTTTCCTCCTGACTTGTATTAAATATTTTGATTTTTTCTAGTACTACTTTTTTTATTGCTTTTTCACCACTTCCTATTATTTTACGTGGATCATATTCTTCTTGATTATTCTCGATATACTTCCTTATAGCTTGAGTCCATGCTGATTGTAGTTCTGTATTTACGTTAATTTTATTTATTCCATACTGAATTGCTTTTTTTATCTGTTTATCTGGAATTCCACTTCCTCCATGTAGCACTAATGGTATAAAAATTGAACTACTTATTTCTTTCATTCTTTCAAAATTTAAATTAGGTTCTCTTTCATAGAATCCATGGAGATTTCCTAAAGCTGGAGCTAAAGCATCAATTCCTGTTTGTTCATAAAGATTTAAGCAATCTTCTACAGTTGCAATGGCCCTATCTGGCATTTTTTCTTTTTGTTCTCCTATATATCCTATTTCAGCTTCTACCGTTACATTATGCTTATGAGCATAATCTACTACTTTTTTTGTTAGCTTAATATTTTCCGTTAGTTCTAGTTTAGAGGCATCAATCATAACAGAACTAAATCCTGCATCAATTGCTTTTTTACAAATTTCAAAAGTTTTTCCATGATCTAAATGTAAGCAGACTGGAATGGTAATATTTAAATCTTTTATTAATCCTTTTACAAAACCTACTATCGTATGAAATCCTCCCATATATTTGGAAGCTGATTCGCTAACTCCTAGTATAACTGGTTCTTGTAGTTTTTCACATTCTTCTAATATATATTTTGTCCATTCTAAATTATTAATATTAAAATGTGGAATAGCTCTTTTTTCTTTTCTTGCTGCATTTAACATTTGTTTAAAGTTTACCAACATGCAATCACCCAACTTAATCATAAGAAAATCATGCCTTTTTGTCAATTTATTTGAATCAAAGATAGTTGATTTGTCGTAAACTAAGGTAATAGTATATATTTTAATATTGCTAGAAGCATTAAAATTATTCCAAATAATCTCGCTTTTTCTTGGTAATTTTCTTTTAAGTTTTTGCCTATTAGTAGACCAAAATAAGTAAAAATAAAACTTATTGCAGAAAATAGTGTTGAAGCAAAAAAAATGTGTTCTTTACTAATTCCAAAAGCAATACCAACAGTTAAACTATCTAAACTTACCGTTAGAGCTATTATTATAATTGTTATCTTATTTAGTATTATTGGTTCTGTGTCTTTTTTAGGAATAATCATTTCTATTAACAATATTGATAATAAAAAAGCTGTTATATAATTTGCATATTCAAAAAGATGGTACTTAAAAATATTTCCTATTTTACTTCCTATTATTGGCATAAAAAAATGAAAGCAGCCTATCATCGATGATAGAGCTATCTGGTTTTGCTTTGTTGGAGATGTTGTTCCTATTGAGAGTGCTAAAGAGAAGGCATCCATACTAAGACTAAGACCAATAAAAAAATATATAAGGAATTTAAGCATTTTATCACCTTATATATTTTATTCTTTTTCTTTTTTAAAAATACTTTTCTATTATTTCTTTTATTACTGATTTGTATTCAACTTCATTATTTTCTTCTACAAAGCATAATGGTGGAAATAATACACACCAAAAGTTTTCTCCCAACCCTTCTCCTAAAGTTACAACTAATGATTCATATTCTCCTTCTTCATATAAAATTCCATTATAATTTTTTTCTGGAAAATAATTTTTTCCATAATTTATGTGGAAATTTCTATTATAATTGTTTTCTTTTAAAGTTTTATCCACAATATCTGTGAATAATGGCAAATCTTTTTTTATATAGTCTCTTGTACTTTCTATATCGATTAAATTATTTGTTTTTACTAATTTTTTTGATAAATTCTTTACTATCTTTTTCTTTAAATTTTGATCTTTTTTTGTATTGCTATTTGCTATAACTCTAAATCTTATTGACTCTTTTGGTATTTTTACTTGTTCTTGTTTATTTAATGATAATACACATATTATTACTACTAGCACAATTAATTTTTTTGTCATAAAAAGCCTCACTTTCATTATTGTAGTGAGACTTTTTTTCTTCTTTTATTCAATATTTTGAAAAATAAATATCATTCTTTCTTTTTCTGATAAATCTTTTTTTACTTCTATCCTTGTGTTCGGAAGATACTCTTTTATTAATTCTTTTATGGCATATCCTTGTTTATAACCTATTTCAAAAGCTATAATACATCGCTTTTTCATATGAGGAGTTACTTCTTTTAATATCTTTTTGTAGCAGTCTAGTCCATCTTTTCCTGCATATAATGCAATTCTTGGCTCATTTTTTTTGACAATATCATCTATTTCTTCATCTTCCATAATATATGGAGGATTACTAATAATAACATCATATTTTTTATCAATTTTTTCAAAGAAATTACTTTCTATAATTTGAGCTTTTGAATTTAAGTTTCCACAGTTTTTGTGGGTAACTTGTAGTGCTTCTTTTGAAATATCAACTAAATCCACAGTTTTTGTGGATACTTTTTTTTCTAAGGTTAAACCAATTACTCCACTTCCACAACCTAAATCTATAATATCCACAGGTTCATTGAAGTATCTATTTATATATTTTATAGTATTTTCTACTAATTCTTCTGTTTCAAAACGAGGAATTAATACTCTGTCATCTATTTCAAATCTTATTCCATAAAAGTTAACATATCCCATCACATATTGAAGGGGGATTCCTTGTTCTAGAGCTAATATTTCTTTTTTATATAACTTTTCTTTTGCTATTGGGACTTCTTCTTCTAAATAATTTAATAGTTCTAAAGGATTTTTCTCAACAATTTCTGCTAAAAGAATTTTGGCGTGAGCTGAATGACAATGGCTTTTTCCAAATATTAATAAATTTTCAACTGTCATTTTATTCTACTTCGCCTTGTAGTTTTCTTTTTTGATCTTCTTGAATTAAAGCATTAATTATATCTTCTAATGCCCCATCCATTACTCTATCTAGACTATTGGTGGTAAATCCTATTCTATGATCCGTTACTCTATTTTGTGGATAATTATACGTTCTGATTTTTTCAGCACGATCTCCTGTTCCAATTTTACTTCTTCTCTCTTTTCCTTCTTTTTCCATTTTTTCTTGTTCTTGTAACTCATAAAGTCGTGACTTTAACACTTTCATTGCTTGTTCTTTATTTTGAATTTGACTTCTTTCATTTTGGCAAGTTACTACTAATCCTGTTGGCAAATGAGTAATTCTTACTGCTGAGTCTGTTGTATTTACTCCTTGCCCTCCACAACCGCTTGAACGATAAATATCAATTCTTAAATCATTTGGATTAATTTCAATTTCGACATCTTCATCAGCCTCTGGCATTACCAATACTGTTGCAGTAGATGTTTGAAGCCTTCCATTTGATTCAGTTATTGGTACTCTTTGAACCCTGTGGGATCCACTTTCATATTTCAATTGAGAATAAGCACCTTTTCCTTTTATTATTAGTTCTATTTGACTAAATCCTCCTGCTGTACCATCTACTGAGTTATATACTTGATACGAAAATCCTTGTTTTTCTGCATACCGGGTATACATTCTAAATAAATCTCCTGCAAAGATATTGGCTTCATCCCCACCAGCTGCTCCTCTAATTTCCATAATAACATTTTTTGAATCATTTGGATCTTTTGGTATTAATAATATTTCTAATTCAGAATCTAGTTTTTCTTTTTGTTCTTCTAATTCTTTTAATTCTTCTTTTGCTATTTCTGAAAGCTCTGGATCTTTTGTTATTTCTTTTGTATTTTCAATATCTTCTAATACTTTTTTATATTTTTTGTAGCAATTTACTATTTCTTCTAGTTCACTCATCTCTTTTGAATATTCTCTTGTTTTTTTGATATCACTTAATACTTCTGGTTTTGTCAATTCTTCTTGTAATGTATTATATTTTTCTAATGTAGCTTCTAATCGTTCTATCATATTTTTCACCTGTTCTTTTATAATTATTTTTATTATGAAAAAAATTAGACTATTCTTCTAGTTCTAACTCTTCTTCATCTAGTACTACTAAATCTTTTAATTCTTCATTTGTGTCTTCATCATATTCTTCTTCAGTATCATCAAAATTATCTTCTTCAATATCTTCTTCTTGTTTTTCTTCTGTTTCTTCGTCATCTTCTTCGTCATCTTCTTCTGTTACTTTGACAATTTTATCTGAAGTATGATTACTTCTTAGATCCCACTTTCCATTATCTAATAAAATAAATCTTTTGTCTGTTGCTAGAGCTGTATAAAAGTCAGCTATTTTTTCTTCAAATGTACTTTCTGGTAAATCCAATAATTTTATTATTTTTTTATATAATGAAGCTGTATTTAGTTTATTTTTACTTTCTTCTAGAATCATATAAGCAATATCCTTATTTGATAATAGCTCTAATTCCTCTTTTTTCTTTGATTTAAGACTCATATTGTCCTCCTGTAACATTATATGTTTCCTTTTGTTATTGTGATAATCTAAAAATTATCAATAAATTTATAACATATATTATATATAATAGCAACCTTTTTTTACATTTTATCTGGAATAACAATTCCTAAAATATCTAGCAAAAGGCAATTTACTTTATAAACTGTTTCTGTTAATACTAACCACGACATTTTTCTTTTTTCATCCTCTTCAACTAATATTTTGTTTTCTGCATAAAAAGTATTATAACTTGCCGTAAGCTTATAAATATATTCTGATATTTCATTTAATGATTTTGTGGCTAGGGCTTTTTTAATAGAAAGTGGTAAGTTTAAAAGAGTTAAGATAATTTCTCTTTCTGTCTTTCCTTTAAATTTGCTGGATTTTTCTATTTTTATATCTTTTGCCTTCGCTAAAAGGGACTTCATACGAATTGTTGAATATAAAAGATAAGGACCTGTTTTTCCTTCTAAATCGGCAAATTTTTCTACTTCAAACATATAATCCGTTCCTCTAAATGGTAAAAGATCTGCATATTTTAGAGCTGCTATTGCTACTTTTTTGGCTATTTCTTTTTTTTCATCTTCCATTATAGATTCATTTGTAATCTTCTTATATGTCTCTTGATATACTAAATCAATTAACTGATTTAGACTCATTACCCCACCATCTCTTGTTTTAAATGGTTTTCCATCTTTTCCATTCATAGTTCCAAATCCAATATGCTCTAATTTTACTTGTTTATCTACAAGATTAGCTTTTCTAGCAGCTCTAAAAACTTGTTCAAAATGTAGAGACTGTCTTCCATCTACTACATACCATATTTCATCTGGATTATAGTTTCTTTTTCTTTCTAAGATTGCAGCTAAGTCTGTGGAATCATATGACTTTGTACCATTGGTCTTTACCATCATTAATGGTGGCATTGGTGAATTATCATCTTCTTCAGCTACTTCTATTACTTTAGCGCCTTCACTTTCTGTAATAAATCCTTTTTCAGCATATATTCTATATAATTCATCGAAATATTCCATTTCATCTGATTCACCATTCCAAATTTCAAAGCTTGTATTTAGTGAATCGTATGTCTTTTTAATTTCTTCTTTAGAGATATCTACTATTTTTTTCCATAAGTCATAATAACCTTTTTCTTTAGATTGGAATTTCATAGTTATATCTCTTGCGTCTTCTAAGTATTCTTCATCTTCTTTAGATTTATTAGATGCTAAGGGATAAATTCTTTCTAAATCTTCATTTGTAATAGGGAGTTTTACTTCACTATAATCGCCTGTATAGTTAGGATTAAAATAAGGCAAATCTGGATATTCTTCTTTTATTTCTTTTATCACCAGTCCTAAAGGTCTACCAAAATCTCCCAAATGAGCATCCCCTAAGGCATCATAACCAACGAGTTTTGCTAATCGCTTTAAAGCCTCTCCTATATTGGCACTTCTTAAATGTCCGACGTGAAGTGCCTTAGCAACATTGGCCCCTCCATAGTCGATAATAACTTTTTTAGGTTCTATTCTATCTATATTTGAAAAAATATCTTCATGCATTTTATTTACAATTTCGTATGTATATTCTTCACTTAGACTAAAATTAATAAAGCCTGGCCCAGCAATGTTAATATCTATTATTCTTTTGTTTTTTTCTAAAAATTTTACTATTTTTTCTGCTATAGCTCTTGGATTTTCTTTATATTTTTTTGCTAATTGCATAGCATCATTTAATTGATATTCTCCTAAGTCTCTCCTATTAGATGGTTCCAAAGATAAGTTTTCTACTTCGTAACCTGCTTTTTTTATATCTTTTTTTAATTCTTGTTCAAAATCTTTTAATATACTCATTTCATTTCCTCTATTTTATATAGAAATTCTTCGTTTTCAATGATATATTTGATTTCTATATTTTTGTTCTTTCTTTCTAATTTTGTTGTCTTTATTTTTATATCTAAATTTTTTTCATATTCTTTTATTTTTATTATTCCTTTTGTTTCTTTTCCTTTTTGAAATAGGTAATACATATTTATTTTATCATTTTCTCTTTTCAATGAATAATTTTTTAAATCTAAGATTACTTTTGTTTGATCTTCTTCTTGATATTTTAGCATTTCATCTTGCAAAATGGCAATTGTTTCCCATCGTCGTTTCTCGGCTAAATTTTCTACAAATACTCTTATTTTTATTTTTGACATAAGGACACCTACTTCAAATTATTGTCATTATAACACAATATTATTATTTTTAATACATATTTTCTCTTTATTTTTCAATACTAAGTAGTGAGGGAGGCCTTTTATGAAACTAATAAAATTCTTTACTAAACTACTTATTACTTTTTTAGTTATATTTTTTATTGGGATTGGATTTTGTTTTTTATATGTTAAATTATCTCCTAAAATTATGATTAATAGTGCTAATAATATTGTTTTATATGATTATGCTGATGAGATGTTTTTTAAGGGAAGTGAGTCTAAAGAGTGGGTAGAATTAAAAGATATTAGTAAAAATTTAATTGATGCTACCATTTGTACGGAAGATAAAAATTTTTATAAGCACTTTGGATTTGATTTTTTAAGAATTGGTAAAGCAATAATTACAAATTTTATAAATCATCGTATTAATCAAGGGGCTTCTACTATTACTCAGCAGTATGCAAAAAATTTGTTTTTAGATTTTGATAAAACATTTAAAAGAAAATGGGACGAAGCTTGGTATACTTTAAGAATAGAGGCAAATTATAGTAAAAAAGAAATATTAGAAGGGTATTTAAATACAATTAATTATGGGCATGGTCAATATGGGATTGGAAATGCCAGCAGATACTATTTTGGAAAAGAGGCAAAAGACTTATCCCTTGCAGAATCATCTTTATTAGCTGCTATTCCAAAGGCTCCTAGTAATTATTCTCCTTTAAATCATTTGAAAGAAGCAAAAAAAAGACAAAAATTAATACTTAATAACTTAGTAAAAAATGGAATTATTACTAAAGAAGAGAAAAAGATGGCATTTAATGAAGAATTAACTTTTATTGGAAAAGAAAACTCTTCTTCCTTGTCTAGTATTAATTACTTTCAAGATGCTGTTTTAGAGGAACTAAAGACGATTGATACTATTCCAAATAATTATAGTGAAGTCAAGGGCTTAAAAATATATACTACTCTTCATTATGATATGCAAGAGGTTTTAGAAGAACAAGTAAATGAAAACTTTCGTGATAATTCTTCTTTAGAAACTGCTGGGATTATAATGGATCCAAATACTGGGGGAGTTATGGCTTTAATTGGTGGTAAAGACTATAATAAATCTTCTTATAATCGAGCTATTTTTTCTTCTAGGCAAGTTGGTTCTACTATGAAACCATTTTTGTATTATGCTGCTTTAGAAAATGGTTTTACTGCTAGCTCAGCTTTTTTAAGTGAGCAAACCTCTTTTCCTGTTGAAAATGGTAAGGTTTATTCTCCTAATAATTATAATAATAAATATGGTAATAAAGCTATTTCTATGGCAACAGCTATTGCTTATAGTGAGAATATTTATGCTATTAAAACTCATTTATTTTTGGGGTATGATTCTTTGATAAATGTTGCTAAAAGAGTTGGAATTACAGAAAAATTAGAGGAAATTCCTTCTCTTCCTTTGGGTACAAATGAAATTAATATTTTGCATATGGCAGCTGGATACTCTTCTTTTGCTAATTTAGGATATAAAGTTACTCCTCATTTTATTAAAAAAGTAGTAGATGGAAATGGAAATATCTTATATGAAAGTCATGAAGAAAAAGAATTAATTTTAAATCCAAGTCTTGTTTTTATTTTAAATAATTTACTTACAACTACTTATGATCCTTTATATGTTGATTATAATTATCCTACAGCAATTAGTTTATCTACTAAATTAAAGCATAAATATGGATTAAAAAGTGGAACAACAGATAGTGATAATTGGAATATTGGCTTTAATAAAAATTTAGTCTGCGCTATTTGGGTTGGACATGATAATAGCGATAATTTAAATTCTAGTGATTATAAATATGCACAAAATATTTGGTATAAAACAGTGGAAAGCATTGAAAAAGATTTAGACGAAAATGATGGTTGGTATGAAAAACCTAAAAATGTAGTTGGAGTACTAGTAGAACCAATTTCTGGCAAACCATTGGCGGATACTTCAAAAAATACAAAATTAATCTATTTTTTAAAAGGAACTGAACCAAAAGAAACTGATCCAACTTTTGATGAAATTGAAACTAATTCTTCTAATTAGTTTCTTTTTTAGGGAAAAATATTGTTTATTATGAAGGAAAACAAAAATAGTTTACATAAAAAAAACAGATTAGCATTATTTTATATCATCCTTTTTTTTAATTAACGTTTTACTTGGGCTTCTGTTTTCTGCAACACCAACTGATTGTGGTAAGATTTTCGCAATTTCTGCAAATTCCGCAGGAGATATTTGTTCTCCTAAACCATCTAAATAGTATGGAAGGGAATTTCCATCTACAACAAATTCTGTAGAAAATAGTTCTTGTTGTTGACCATCATTACAAGTTCCTATTTCACAAGTACCATTGATATCAAGTATTGTACATTTTGTCATTTTTTCTAAAGTAACATAATCAACATGTTCTGTACCAGGGGTATAGTAAGGATAAAAATAACTCCTTTCTTCTTTTGTTTGTAAATAAATCGTTACTTTTCCGGTTGTTGGATTCACTGTAAACAAAAGATTGTTAAGATTATAAAAATGGTCAAGTTCATTATTTATAATAACTGATGTGAAGCAACCGCTAATATTATAATGTCCTTGATTTTCAATAGCAGCAGCCTTTGGAGCTAAAGTTTCAATTACATCAGCTAGGTCTTCTTCAGATAATGTTGTTCCAAAATTGTAACCTAATTTTTTTAAATCCGTTCCCTCAATAATAGTTAATCCTGGAAATATCTCTTGCTTTGTATTTTTACAAGTTCCAATTACCTCGCTATTATTAATATCAAATATTGTTATTTCAGTTGTTGAAATAGCTTCAATATAATCAATGGATTTAGGATTATCGGCATCATAATAGGGATAAAAGACAAAATTTTCTTTTTCATTCTGTAAATATACTTTTATTTCTTGTGTTTTAGAATCAAATGTAAAAAAAACATTTTTAAGATTATATATTTTTTTAAATTCTCCATTTATATATACTTCGCAAAAACAATTATCTACACTTTGGTTATTTTGTCTAGGTATTGGTCTGCCTTCAGATTTTCGATATGATGGTTCAGCTGCTACATCAGTAGGTGTTAATGATGCTAATGTGATACTTAGTGCTATAACCATAAAAAATTTCTTTTTCCACATAATAAACCTCCATTAAAATTGTCATTATTATAATGTAAAACCTCTTCTTTTTCAAGAGCAATTGATAGCTTGTTGATTAAAGTTAAAAGTTCCCACTAATATACATCATGGGAATTTAGATTTTAAAATTGTTTAGTCAAGACCGAACGTAGTGAG
>CACZQK010000004.1 GCA_902783315.1 uncultured Erysipelotrichaceae bacterium
AACAATAGGTGAAACTATGAAAAAGATATATATTTTTATTATAATGATTTTACTATTTCCAATGTTTGTTTATGCTGAGGATAATAATCTAGTATTAAAGTCTATTACTTTAGAAAAATTAAGTGAAAATGTAGAAGAATTATCTCCTGCAAGAATTGATACTCCAGATACTCCAGGATATTTTACAATAGTTAACTAAGAAAAATTTTTTCTTTCTTTTTTTTGTAAAAAAAAAGAGCTCAGCTCTTTTTTTCGTTTTCATCCGAATCAGAAGAAGTATTATTATCATTAGAAACATTTGAATTATCCGAATCATCATCTTTTTTATTAACTGGTTCCTCATCTTTTTCATCTTCCTCAAGAGAAGTATTCTTCTCTTCTTTCTTTGTTTCTTTATCACTTTTTTCTTTTAAACCATTATCTTTTTCATCAACAGTACTTTTTTCTTTTTTAGAAGAATTAGATAAAGTAAGAACAAGACTTCCTTTCATCAAGTCAATACGTTTACCAGAAGGTTCACTTTGCTTAACAACAGTTCCGCCACTTCCAACAAAACTTACAGAGATTCCATATCTAGAAGCGGTTGCTCTAGCTTGAGACTCTGTATCACCAGTAAAATCGGGAAGAAGTGTATAACTAAATGTATTTTTATAAGGTCCCTCTCCAATAATTACTTTTTCATAAGGTTTATTAATTGAAAAGCTGAATGAGCCAATGTCTTTATGCTCTTTTAATTCCAAATTTTCTTTCATTGCTTGAATAATATCTTTCTGACTATTTTTATTTGGAATATAATCCCAAAGCACCATTCGAGCTCTTTCATCATAAATCATTTGTCCAGTACCTTGTAAATATAATTGCTGAATATTTACTAAATCTGCCTCATCAGAACTTAAACTCTTTTTAATAATATCTTTTCCTACATTATAAAATGATAATATTTGCTTTGTAGTAAGATTAGTATCTAAACTATTAGAAATAGTATTTAATATTTCCATGAATTTAGTTACATCTTTAATATTTTTCATTTTATTAACTAAAGCCATAATAATTTCTTGTTGATGTTGGCCACGACCAAAATCACCATTAGCTAAAGCCTTACGATTTCTTGCATAAACAAGAGCTTGCTCACCATTTAATGTTTGAAAACCAGGTTGAATACATACTTCGGATTCACGATTGGAATTATCTGTACATAATTTTTGCTTAACATCTATTTCAACCCCATCAACAGCATTAACTAATTTTACTAAACCTTTAAAGTTGATTTTTGCATAATAATCAATATTTACATCAAAATATTTTTCAATAGTATTAATCATACAATCATTTCCATAAGCAGCGGCATGCGTAATTTTATTTTCAGGCTGCCCACTCCAACAAGCAATAGGAACATAACTATCTCTAGGAATTGATAACATTGTTGCATTAAGCGTTTTTGGATTAAATGTAATTAATATTAAAGTATCACCATTAGCAATAGCATTTTTAGTAAGAACTTCATCTGTAGAATCAATTCCCATCAATAAAATAGTAAATGGTTCAGTAACATTCTTACCAGAAGAAGCAGTTTCAATTTCTGAAGTAGCTGCTTTTTTCATCTTTTTACTTTTAGAAATAATAACTTTTGTATCAGTAGCAATATTTTCATATCCTGTAATTCCAGAAAACATAGAAACATAACTATCGCTAACAAACATAGCACTAATCTCATTAGAATACATATCAACAAGCATACTAGTATAATCATCATAATCTTTTATTTCATTATCATCTTGTAATTTGTTATCTTTAATAATCTCTTGAGGAATAATATTTCCTTCAGGAGACTTTTTATCTTTAAGTTTTCCAATTTTCATATTCTTAATATCAGAAATATCATTAGCAGGATTAGAACTCATTACTAATAAATCAGAAGTATAGGTAATAACATTTTTATTTAAACTATCTATCTTTCCATAAAAATAGAAAATAACACCACCAATTAAAAGACAAAGAATGGAATAGAAAACAAGAAAGCCTAAAAACAATCCCTTCTTTCTTTTTTCTTTTTTCTTTTTTGTCTTATACTTTAATCCCTTAAAAATAATAAACAAATCAGTAACTCCTAAAATTCCAATAATAATATAACGAATTATATCTTCGATAGAACTAAGTAAGAATATTTCATATATTGCAAAAGTAGAACAAATAATAGAAATAATACTAAATAAATTTATAATAAAACAAAAGAATTTATTCTCTCTTTTTTCCGTTGTTTTAGCCATTTAGTGTCCCTCCAATAAAACTCTTATTATATAATTATAGCCAAATTCAAGTAATTTATCAAGAAACGAAAGAGAGCTCTCTTAAAGAATAAAAATACCTTGTAAAATATTGTAAACAATGAAAAAAAGAGATAGTAGAATAACCATTGTAATTTAATAACTGATATAATATATTTATAAAAATAGGAAAGGAGTAAAGCTATGAAAAGAAAAAGAATTTTTTTGTTAGTATTATCTTTATATATCTTCTTTACAGCGAAGAGTGCCTATGCCTTCGACTCCAGTACCTATAAAAATAGATCAATATGTGGCAACTATGAAGTGGCTGGAGTACATACTGATGGAAATATTGTTACAGTAAATTGTTTTTCAACTTATGAAAGTGCTAGAGACTTTATGACATCAAATGGAGCTGATGACTTAGTTATTATGACCAAAGTAGCAGGAAGTACTAAAATAATTGATGCTAATGTAGCACTGCTAGATTTATCAGTAAATCCAGAAACACTTACATATTTTTATACCAATAAAGAATTAACAGGTTCAGCTTATACCTATATGGATACAGGCTCATTGTATGGGGGAGTAGATGGTGCTCATCTCGAGTCTGCATATTCAAATTCAAATAGAACTTGGACTGCTAAAGTAAGAATTGGCAACTTCACCGGCTGGATTAAAGCCTCTGCATATGAAATTGTCCCAATAACATGGATAAAATCAGCAAGTAGTTACACCATTTCAAATTCAGACATAAGACATAATTTTGTTGCAAAGATTCAAAACTATTATAATGGTTCTGGAGGAAGAACTATTGGCCCTAAACCAGATATGCTAGGGGTAGGAACCTATTATAGTTATGATGGACACTATTTTTATACAGACTTAAAAACATTAATTAAAGATTATAAAAAAGGTAATTATAATAACTCTATAAATAAAAGCAACCCATATTATAATTATTATATGTACTTATCTAACCATACCAAAACGAACTATTCTAGTATGAATATTGATGAATATATAAGAAATAATATGGGGTATAAAGAAAATGTATATGGAAATGCCGCAAGTCAAGGAACCTCTAGGTTATATGGAATGGGTACATTTTTCTATTATGCCCAAGAAAAATATGGTGTCAATGCAATACTATCACTAAGTTTAAGTCGAAATGAAACTGGAAATGGTACTAGTAATTTAGCAATTAATAAAAATAATGGCTTTGGTTTAAATGCCGTTGACTCCAACCCAACCCAAGCTGCCAACTGGTATGCCAGTTTTGCAAGCAGTATTTTAGGATACGCTTCAAAATGGATTACTTATGGATATGCTCATCCAAGAGATTGGAGATATTTTGGTCCACAGTTTGGAGATAAATGGATTGGAATGAATGTTAAGTATGCTTCTGATACATATTGGTCCGAAAAGATGGCAGCTAATTATTATGCATTAGATAGAGCCTTAGGATTACAAGATTATAACTATTATCAATTAGGTGTTGTTAATGGACCAACCATTGCTTATCAAAATCCTAATACTTCTTCTAGAAATATTTATACGTATCCAGAAAAAGAAGATGCCTTAGTAATTGTTGATGAAGTAACAACAAATGGTGAAAAATGGTATAAAGTAATAAGCGATTTAAATGTTGATGATAACTATAATGAAGTTACTAGCGGTAACTATAATTGGAATCATTATGTCTATGTAAAAGCAAATCAAGTAACTAAAATAAATCAAGCTAAGAATGGATACAAATATCCAACTGATGTCTATAAATATAAAGACACAAACTATACGTATGATTTATATGTTGAAAATGCCAACTTAAAACCAAAAGTAGCAGTAACAACAAAGAATACAAATTATTATTATGATAGCTCCCTAAATTCTCAAATAGGAAAAACACTATTACAAGATCGTTATGTAATGGTATATACTGCAGCTTATGAGAACAATATTCCAGTAGCCTACTTAGTAACAAGTGACTATTTCCATGATCAAAAACATTGGATCCCTGCAGACTCTATCCGCTTTACAGATAATACATATGGTAAGGTAAGTGTAACTGTATCAGGAAATCAATATACATGGGTAAATTATAATACAGATGATGCTAAATACTCACTAATTAGTGGTTTATATACAAATACATATGTACCTGTATTAGATTCTGTTGCTATAGGTGGAAATACATGGTATAAAGTACCAGTAGATTTAACAGGAAATGATAATGTATATGGATATACACTAGCTTCTGCTCCAGGAGTTTCTATTACAACAGATAAAGCCGTGGTAGTAAATCAAAAGCCAGTGATAACAGCTAATGATAGAGAAATAGATGAAAACACTGAATTTAATCCAAAAGAAAATGTAACAGCATATGATCAAGAAGATGGTGATATTACAAATAAGATAGAAGTTACTGAAAATACAGTAAATTCTAAAGTCCCTGGAGAATATAGAGTTACTTATAAGATTATTGATAGTAGTGGAGAAACTACCATTAAAACAATCACTATAAGAGTAAAAGAAAATAAAGCTCCAATAATAGAAACATCTGATAAAGAATTAATAGTAGGCGATACATTTGATTCAAAAGGAAATGTAAAAGCAACAGATCCAGAAGATGGAGACCGTACAAGAAATATTAAAGTAGTAGAAAATACAGTAGATACAACCAAAGCAGGAGAATATAAAGTAATTTATGAAGTATCAGACTCCAAAGGCAAAACGACAACAAAAGAAATTAAAGTAATAGTCAAAGAAAAACAACAAGAAGAGTCAAAAGAAGAAAAAGAACCAATTGATAATAAAGAAAAACAAGAAGAGAAGAAAGAATCAAATCAAGAGCTTGATTTAGACAATTTAGAAGAAAAAGATGCCAATTTCTACTTTGATTCTTTAAAAGAAGTTGATAAGAAATTACAAATAAAAGGATACAATACAATTAAAGGGATAAATAATACATTAGATGAGAAAATAACTTACTTATTATATTTTGAATCATTAAATAGTAATAATTCATATTATCAAATTATAGATAGAATTACCAATAAAAGTGAAATAACAAGACCTGTATATTCATCAGATAATTATGACTATACATATTCATGGTTTAAGGGAAACATAAACTTAGAAAGTATTCCTGATGGAGATTATAAGATATATATAATATCAAAAACAGATAAATACTATTCAAAATCCTTAATTAGTAATAAAGTATTAAAAACACAAGTATCAAACTTCAAAGGAATTAAAGATGTAACTACAAGAAATAACTATTTAGATAATGATATTCCTCTAGAATTAATTGTAAGAAGTGAAGCAATAGCAACTAAAACAGCTAATAGTTCTTATAATATTTACAATCAATATCGAAAATTAGAATTTATGAATAATAAATTACATATAAAAGGAACATCTTATTCCTATGGAATGGATTTATCAATAAATAGTAAAGTAGAAAGAAAAATAATCTTTGAAAACACAAATACTTATAAAAAATATAGTTATGATTTAGGTAGTATAACAGCCGGATTATATACAGTAGGAGCTACTCTAGATGATAATTTATCAAAAGATAGAGCTTGGTTTGATTCCAATATTGATATAAGTAATATTCCAAAAGGAAACTATGCTATTTATATTTCTAATGTCTCTAACATAAGTGATTATGGAGAATTAACTGAAATTTTAGAAAGAGACTTATCGAATATAAAATTAGAATTAAATGATAAAACCTATACTTTTAATGTTAATAAGAATAATCGTTATCGTATAGAACTAGCTGTAAAATAAAAAGGTAAAAATTTATGTTTTGCCTTTTTTTGTGTATAATAATAATGGAGGGATTTTATATGAAAAAATTACAAGAAAAATATGCTGAAGTATTATTAAAATCATGTTTGAAAGTTGAAAAAGATCAACCACTACTTATTGGATTTAATATTGAAGTTATTGACTTTGTTAGAATAATTGTTAAAAAAGCTTTTGAGATAGGTATAAAAGACATATACTTTGATTCAACTGACCCCTATTTAAAACATGATGCTTTAAAATATTTAGAAATAGAAGATTTAAAAAAATTAACTTTTTGGAATAAAGATATTTGGAACGTTTATGCTAGAAAAAATGCAGCATTCCTAATGCTAGCTAGTGAAACTCCAGGATTAATGAAGGATATTGACTCAAAAAAGATGACTGAAATGACAAAATATGCGTATGAAACAAGAAGAGAATTTGATGACTTACGGGATCAATCAAAAGTTGCCTGGTGTATTGCTGCTGTACCAACGAAGGCTTGGGCAGAGGAATTATTTAAAGATAGTAAAGAACCAATAAATGAACTATGGGATAAAATATTTGATATTTGTAGTATTAAGGAAGAAAATCCTGTATTTATTTGGGATGAGAAAATTAAAAAATTGCAAGCAAGAGCTAATAAATTAACTGGATATCAATTTAAAACTTTGAAATATGAAAGTTCTAATGGAACAAACTTTAAAGTAGATCTACCAAAGAATCATATTTGGGCAGCTTCAAAAGAAAAATTATTAAATGGTAAGGAAGTATTAGTAAACTTTCCAACGGAGGAAGTGTTTACCTCACCTGACTGTCTAACTGCAGAAGGAATCGTTTATTCATCAAAACCTTTATCATATGGAAATATTATTGATGAATTTAGTATTAAATTTGAAAAAGGAAAAGTAGTAGAAGTTCATGCCAAAAAAGGGGAAGAAGTTCTTAAAAATATGGTCAACATCTGTGAAAACTCCAATATGCTTGGAGAAGTGGCATTAGTACCATACGATTCACCAATCTCAAATACAAACCAACTATTCTTAGAAACTTTATTTGATGAAAATGCATCCTGTCATTTAGCTTTAGGAGATTCATTTCCAGAATGTATAAAAGATGGTCCAACAACAGATAAAGAAATATTATTAGAAAAATATCATCTAAATAAATGTGATTCACATGTCGATTTCATGATAGGAAATAAGGATATGAATATTACTGGAATAACCCAAGCAGGAAAAGCAGTTCCAATATTTAAAAATGGTAATTTCACAGAAGAGTTTAATTAAGGAGAAGTAAAATGAAAAAGAAACTAATAATAGCTTTAGTTATAACATTAGTTTGCATATTATGTACAATAAGAAAAAAAATCTCTAACAAAATATTTCTTAAATTTATCAAAAGAAATAGGTGGGAGAAATCCTTTACTAACATTGTTACATATGCCTGAGTCTATAAATCTTGAAGATACGCTTGATTATATTTGCAATCAAAATCCTAATAACAAAGTTTCAATTGATTTCATAATTAACTGGTTAGTATTCACGCTAGATGATTTTAAAACAGAGAATGTTAGAACTTTTATAGAGAAACTTAGAAAACTAAAAAAACGTCTAGTAATAGAAGAAGCACAACAAGAAATAGTATCTAATTATAACGATATATCACCCAATGCACTTAGACTTTTGTTAAAAAAACGCAAATATCCTTCTGAAGTTATTGAAAATATTTCAAAGATGAAAAGAAAATGTGATTTAAGAAAGGCCAAAGTAAAAGTAAAAAACAGATAAGGTTTCTTATCTGTTTTTTTAACATTTACTATTATCAGAAATTTTTAATTAATGATATTTCCTTTTTAAAGTTAAAGTTTTTTCAGCAACATGAGTGTTATAATGATTAAAATTACTTTTTCTTGTTAAACTATCAAAAAAGTTTGAATTACAAAATCCAGTATTAAATGAATGGGAATTATTAGCAGGAGATAAAGTATGTTCACTAGAAGAATCTGGAATAATTCTATCTTCTTTTTTTGGAATAGACCATTGATAATCGACTTCTGCATTAGGTAAATAATAATCTTTGCAATCTAATCTTGGACCCTCAAACCTTGGAAAATCATTAACAGTTAATTTAGGAAGCTCTTTAGGTGATCTTTTATAGTTTTGACTATAAACTTTAGTACAAAAATCAGTGTCAGAAACATAGCGATAATCAGATAAAACCTCTCTTATATCATCAACATAAGGACTCTTCCCAATTCTATAATTACCATTTTCTAAGAAAAATTCACGTGCACGATAGCGATGATGAACAACGCGAACCAATCCTGTATTATCAGAATTTGATGGGTTGGTAGTCCAATCATCCTCATGATGATATTCCATTACTTTATTTCCATCCTCATCTTCAGTCCAAGTGTAATAGCTCCTTTCCCAATAAAATTCTAAATAGTCAGAATAACTAGCCATTAAATGATATAAATAATCCCAATTATCTTCAGCAAGAAATGAAAACCTACTTTTCTTAAAAAAGCGGGCATCCTCATAATTTATATCCATAGATTCATCAGTTCGACAATAGTCAGCTATATGAATATCTTCACTTTCAAACCAAGCAGTTACCGTATAGCCATCAATGTTTTTTACGTACAAATGAACATGTCTTTCAGGTTTATAACACACAGCTTTTTCCCCACAACCAACTTCAGAAAAGCCTAGCACCAATGCCAAACCTCCAGCTAATACTTTCTTAAGAAAACTAGTATCTTTAGTAATTTTGATATTCATAAAACACCCCCCTCATTTCAATTTAATAGTATCCCTACGAACCGCCATATATTATACTATATCTGCTTTAGTAAAGCAAGGAAAAAATATTGACTTTTAATGTTTTTTGATATATAATACTAATCGATTTTGAGGGGGGAGAATAATGGTAGAGAACTTTAATATTAACAGATTTTATGAAAAAATTAGGGATCTTGAAGCAAAGTTCGAAGCAATTAAAGGTTTTAATGATGAAGGACCTATTATAGATATTTCACGTTATGAGAATGAAATGAAAAGAATAAAACAAAAAGCAGCAAAAGATTTAGAAGAAAAAACGGAAACAAATCCAATTTTTGAAAAAAATCAGGATTTTTCTTCAGAAAATATACAAAGAACGAGTATTAATTTAGCATTTTTCAACTATCAAGAAGAATTAAATAAACTTGATGAAGAATTTCAAAAAGAAGTTGAACCATATTATCAGATTAAATTGAGAATAGAATCTATAAAAGATTATCTTGATAATCCTAATCCAGAAAATATCAACATTTCAGAAATGATAAAAACAACTGAAGAATTAATAGATTTGTTAATAAACAACAATTTCATACAAGAAGATATCTTAGAAAATGATGAAAAAAAGCAACAAATAATTAGTGAAGCCTATTCTGTGATATCTAAGACAATATTACAAGAAGCAATATTTGATCGAACTGATATTTTAGAGTATATATCAGAAAAAACAGACGGAATGTTTAAAGAAGAAGTTAATTGTTTAATTAAAAGATACATTGATGATATCTTAAGCTCAGATTTAGATTTTGCTGCATATTATAGAAAATACAGTACAAAAAAATTTAGAGAGCAAGGCTTTGGAAGTAATTTTTTAGACCAAGATTTTATTGCAGAACTTGCTAAAAACTTTTTTGAGATACAAAATAAAGATTATAAACTTACACGCGATAACGATTTAAAAAAATTAGAAGAAGCCAAAATAATTATAGAAAAACAACAACAAAGAGAACAATCTTTAGAGGCTAATTGGAAGAACCAATTAAGACAAGTAAAAAAAGAACAATTAGTCTTAGATATGAAAAATTTTGTTCTAAAGGGAAAGAAATATCTTATATTAACTCCGTTAGTTTTAACAATTGCAGGTGGGGCTTTAGGTTATGCTAAATCTTCTCAAACTACATTATATAGAACAATTACAGAATCTTATAATGTTGATACTGAAGAACCAGTAGATGAGCCTTATTATGTATATGATGAACATAAAACATCATATGTAGCAACGGTTATTGTATATGGCCCATGGAGAAAAAATCCAAATGGAACTGGATACCTAAGAACAGCTGAAGCATATACATATACACCAAAAGAAGATACAACTGAAAAAATCACAAGAGAAGATTTATTTGATGATGAAACAAGACTAAAATATAAATATACACAACAAAAATCACAATTAGAAGATTCAGATAGTATGGAAAATTATGAAATAATTATTAAACAAACTTACCAAGATGCAGATGATACGAAAAAAAGTACAAAATACACATTACCGGCTGCAGCACTAGGACTATTAATAGGTTTATTTGTAGCATTCATGACAAAGTCAACAAAAGGATATTATATTGAAAAAGAATTCTATAGAGTAAAAAAACGCTCAGAAGAATTAGAAGAAATAATAAGAGAGATAAATAAAAAATTAGAATCACCAGGAAATTTAGATGGAGCAGTTGAAGATTTAAGAAGTGCATATAATAATTTCATTGAAATCTATGGATCAAATTTTGAACATAAAAGATTAGAAAAAATAGCTAGTTTTTTAAAGACACAAGAAGAAGCCAAAAAAAGGCCAAAAACATTTTCAAAAATCCTAAAAAAATAAAATAGAAAGATAAAAATAGGAGGTAAAAATGACATATCAACAATGGATTAAGAAGGTATATGAAGGAAGTAAAAAAAATAGTGAAACTATATTAATTAAAGAAATATTGGGAAATTTTGTAGATAATTCAAAATCTTTATCTTTCAATCAAGAAGAAGAAATAACAATTGATATTTGTCTATCTGATAATTCAGATGATAAAGAATTTGCAGACATTTACAATAAAAACTTACCAGCAGAAAACAAAATATATTTCGTTGAACAATATGAATATTCTATAAAAAAAGGACCTAAAAAATCAACAATTCCTACAATAATTGACTTAAAAAAATATTTTCCTGTTAAATATGAAGAAACAGAAAACTGTCTTAAGCTTACTGTTAAAATAAAAGATATTAGAAATTTAGCAGCAACTGCCAAAGAAAAAGAAGAATTAGAAAATAACGTAAAACAAGAACTAGAAAACGCCTATAATATGGTATGTGAAAAAGAAAAAAAATTAATTGGTTTCTTAAATTATTCAACAAATATAGTGTATGAACAACTAATGAAAAAGATTGTAACATATCAACAAGAACCAGATGGACAAAAATATACCATTTCTCTTCCTATAACCAAAAATATATCAAATGATAATGCAAAAATGCATAAACTATTAATTGAATCAAACTTTGATCCTAGTGCTAAAATAGTATATTGCGCATTAAAAAATTTGATAAGTGAGACTGAATGTTATCCTGTAAATATAACAGCTTTAAATAAAAAATTACAAGATAAATTTAATGGGTCTGATATTACTATAGAAATGATTGAAAAAGAAGATAGATTAGATTTTGAATTAACAAGCAAATATCAAATATTGAGAGATTTAATGTCTGATATCGAAAAAAAGAGTAAAAACAAAAAGACAGCCACTGGAATCGGGGAATATTATTCAAATGATAAAGAAGGAGAAAAATATTGGTTCCAAATATCAGAAAATGATACAATCACAATTAGAAAAGAAACAAATATTACTGAATTTAGTGGGTATTTTGATGATGAACCAATAAATTATGATGCTATCTTTGCTCAAGATGACAAAGAAATAGATGGCATGGTGGAAGCAGTTCTAGATGATTTACATCGCTCATATTTTAATCCTTTTGAAGACAAGAAAAAATTAGATTTTTATAGTAAAAAAGGATATGAGGCATCAGCCATTATAATGGTAAGTAACGTATCAACCAATCCAACTATGAATGGAATAATATTAGATATAGGAAATGACAAAGAATTTATCGATACTTACCAAAATGGAATTTGCTTTGATATGCCACATTGTAAAGAATATGTTAAAATGTTAGAAAATACAGGAGAAGATGATGATAATGATGAAGAAATGTGCAGCTTATGGGAAAAAGCTAATGAAGAAATTAAAGATTTAATAAAATTGACGTTAACAAAAATTCAAGGTGGGGTAGATAAAACAGTTCAGGGATTGTCTATAATTATCAACAATAAATTATACTATCTATCAGCAGAAGAATATGCCAGAATATGGTATAAAGATAAAGAAAATAGAAAAGCTATTTTGATATACACTAAAGAAGATGAAATTGAAGATAGATTGAAACAAAGATTGATAAGTAATGATGATGTTATACAGCATACTATCAAATTAGTATCACCAGCATTATTAGAAAAAGAAAGCTATGATTTAGAATCACTAGAAGAAATTGGAATTTCTACCAATGATTTTATTTGCAGACTAATGATGAATGATAATGAAATTATAAATTACATTAGAAAGAAATTAACACTAGCACCAAACAATAAAACTTTCAAAAAAAAATAAGTAGTATAAAGTAAAAAATACAAATAAGAGAAATCTTACTTGTATTTTTTTTAGCATTTACTATTATCAGAAATTCTTAAGTTAATGGTATCGGTTGTTGAAAAAGTATGTTCATCTATACTAGAACTATTAACTAAGGCTCCATTATAAGGACCACAAACATAAGAACATGAGAAGTTTAATTTTGAATAAGTTCCTTTTATAGCAGAACAAGTAGCTGTAGGTGAACTTTTAATAAGTTCATCATAAATATAAACCGTTACTTTCTCAGGTATTACCTCGGGAGCAGGTTCAGGCTGTGGAGAAGGAGAGGCATTACTACTATTATTGTTGCTACTATTGCTATTATTATTATTGTTGTTATTGTTATTGTTATTATTATTATTATTATTACTATTATTATTTGATTTTGTATCTGTTTTTCTTTGGTTCGTGCTAGCTTCTTTTTCACCGTTACTTAAAGTAATGGTAATAGTAACTCCACTGCTTATTTCACTTCCAGAACTAATAGATTGAGAAATAACATAATTTTTCTTTACTGAATTACTACTATTATAAATAAATGTATACTTTAAACCAAGCTTTTCTAATTTAGATACAACCTCATCTTTACTCAAGCCTTTTAAATTAGGAACAGTTTTCTTTTCCCCATCACTAATAATGATTTTAATTGAATCATTATTTTTAATAACATCCCCATTTTTATAAGAATAACGGATAATCTCACCAGCAGGAACTGTATCACTAAATTCATGTTCTTCTTCATAACTAATATTATATTTATTTGCCCATGAATAAAAATCGCTTAATGATTTAAAAGTTTGCATTTTTAAACCACCACGAGAAATAACAATTTTTAAAGTACTACCTTGCTCAATGATATCTCCTTCTTTACTACTAGTTTCAATTACCTTATTCTCTTTAATTTTATCATCATATCTATCACTGAAATTAATTTTTACTTTATTTTTTATTGCCCATTTTGTAATTTCTGTTAGACTCATTTTTTCTAAATTAGGAACTTTTATTTCTGGACCCTTACTAATAGTAACTTTAATCATTTCATCATTTATATGAACTTTACTACCAGCTTCATGGTCTTGTTTTGTAGCCAATCCTTTTTTTATAGATGAATGAAATTCATCAACAAATTCATAATTTAATTGATTCTGTTTCATATAAAATTCTACTTCAAAACGACTTTTATTTTTAAAATCAATTAAAGTAACTTCATCAAACCCTAATTCTTCGCCATAAGAGAAAGTTAATTTAAGTTCTTCATCTCTTTTCAAATTGCCACTTATACTTTGCTCAATTACAGTATCCTTTGCTTTATCACTAGATGTAAATTCTACAACAACATTACTTAAATAGTTTTCTCTTATAAAAGAAAGAACCCTTTCGCTATCCCAAGTAACCATATTAGGAACTATTATTTCTTTTGAAGGATTTGGCCCCTCACTAATAGCAATAGTCAATTCTTTTATTTTATTACCATTTTTATTAAAATGAGCTTTTTGACTAATAACTTGATATTCTAAAATCATATCACTATACTCATACTCTTGTTGAACAGGTATTTTATTTTTGCTAGCCCATTGAATAACATCAGTAACATTTTTACCTCTAAAATCAGGTGCCTCTTTAGATAAAATAGTAGAAACTATAGCATTACCTTGAAGCTCTAATCCATAATATCCTAAGAGAAGTAAAGTGCAAAGAAACAGTAATCCTTTTTTTCTTCTAACATAAGTAATTCCTACTACAACAAACAAAACTGTAAAAAATGTTAATAAAAAATTTGTAATTAAAATCATAATAGAACTATCTTTACTTAAAAGAGTTATGCCAAAAAATACTAAAGAAATTCCTAATAAAAGAATCAATAAAATATTTAAAAATATATTTGTCTTTCTATTATTATTTTGACTAGCATTAGTATCATATATTTCTTCAACATTTTGTTTCAATGCTTCTTGTTTTTCTTTAATCCTATCATCGTCTTTTTGATTTGTATTTTTAATTTTAGATTTACTAGACTTACTCATATCTGCACCCTCCATTATTATTAATTATATAATAAAGAAATAAAAATAGAAAGAAACACAAGAGAAAGAATGTAAACAACTGTCTATTATAGAAATAAAGAATGAATTATGATATACTCATAATGATGTGGAGGCTTTTATGAAAAATTCCATGAAAAAAAACACCAATATGATAATTATGTTATTTATCTTAATCAGTCCCATGATAGATTTGTTAACAGGAGTATGTCTTCATTATTTTCATATTCAATTTACAATAGGTACAATAATTCGAACATCATTCTTGATATGGATTTGTTTTGTTTCATTATTTATATACAAAAGAAAGACCCTGCTAATACCTTATTTTATAGGAGCGATTTATTGCATTTTTTATATCATTGGTACAATTTTATATAAAAAAAGTGGACTATATATAGAAATGCAAAATTTAATAAAAGTAGTATATTTTCCCATTTTATTAATATCTTTTTATTCAATAAAAGAAGAAATAAAATTAAGTAAATTATTACTTTTTACAGTTCTATTCCTTTATTTAATATTTATTTTTGTACCAACAATATTTAATATAGGTTATAAAACATATGAAGTAACAAAAGTAGGAACTCTTGGCTTCTTTAATTCTGCAAATGAAATAGGGGGAATCATTTCAGTTTTAACGCCAATTCTATTTTATATTTCATCAACATCGAAAAAATACTATTTAAAAGGAGTTATTCTAGGAATATATCTAGTAGTAATATTAATGATGGGGACCAAAACACCACTTCTAATATTTATAATGACTTTAGGATTAAGCATAATTTATTTGTTTATAGATTACATAAAACAAAAAAACTATAAAAAAATATTCATATTATCACTAATAATGTTTGCTGGAATAACATCTTTATTGGGAATTCTTCCACAGACAAACTTTTATAAAAATATTAAGACTCATTTAAAATTTTTAAAAATAAAGGATGTAACAGAGATAATCGAAAAAGAAGAATATGTAGACCACTTTATTTTTAGTCAAAGATTAACATTTCTAAAGAAAGAAAGAAAGATCTATCAAAAAGCCAATAGTTATCAAAAATTATTTGGTATAGGATATTTAAATAATGGAAAAGAAACAAAGCGAATAGAAATGGATTATTTTGATATTTATTATTCACATGGAATAGTAGGTTTTATTCTCATTTCAATAATAATTATTTGGATATTATATCAACTAACAAAAGTAAAAATACCATTAACTTATGAAAACTATATGATGAAAACAAGTCTACTTTATATATTCATATTATCTTTCTTTACTGGACATATTATTACGACACCATCTGTAAGTTTAATTGCAAGCATTATAATAATACTACTATTTCCAAAAGAGAAAAAAAGTGTTTTAATAATTGGAAAAAACGAACCGAATATTCAAAAAAATTATGAGATAAAGTATCAAACACCTATAAAGAAGAAAAAAGATTTATTAATCTTTAAAATGATGAATTATAAGAATTATGATTATAGTTATTCTGAAGACAAGAAAAATAAAAAACTAGCAGCTATTGCATCAGATTATGTTTTAAATAAGAAAGAATATAATGAATTAATAAAAGAAAGTAATTAAATTTTATAATGAAAGAGAGAATAATTTATGCCAAAGAAAATAGGGATGGTTATTGTCAATTACAATGATTTTGAAAATACCAATCGTCTAATAAATAATATTAAAAATTATAAATGCTTAGATGATATTGTTATAGTTGATAATAATTCAACAGACGATTCTTTTAAAAAATTAAAAAAAGTTGAAAAAGAAAATATTACAATAATAAAAAACAATTCCAGAAAATATTCATCAGGATTAAACATAGGAGCCCAATTTTTAGTAAAAAAGCTAGGAAAATGTAATATTATATTCTCAAATTCTGATATTATTATCAAAAAAGAAAAAGATTTAATAAATTTGTCAGAAAATATAACAGAAGATATTGTGGTTGTAGGACCAACAATAGATGAACATGGCATATTAAATAGAGGTTGGCACCTTCCAACAGTAAATCAAGAAATACTTTTTAATATTCCTCTTCTTAGTAGATATTTTAAGAAAAAATATTTATTATATAAAGATTCTGATTATCAAAAAGCAACAACACTAGTAGATGTCGTCTCAGGATGCTTTTTTATGGTAGATAGTGAATTTTTAAAAAAAGTCGATTACTTTGATGAGAAAACCCTTTTATATTATGAAGAACAAATACTAGCAGAAAAAGTGAAACAAGCAAAGAAAAGAGAATGTATAAATAATAAAATAATAATTTATCATGATCATTCTGTAACGATTGATAAAAGTATAAAAAGAATAGAAAAGCAAAGAATTTTAAAAGAAAGCCAGCGATACTATATAAAAACTTATAAAAAAGCAAATATAATTCAAATACTTTTATTATATATAACAGACTATCTTTACCGAAGTGTTTTATATATAAGATATCTAATAAGAAAATAAAGGTTATTTAGAAATATAAGAGTAAATAGAAATAATTAAGGAGATTCCTTAATTGTTTTTTGATGAAAAATGAAACAAAAAAGTCTACCGTTATCTAATAATATTGCGGTTAGTAAGATGAACATGATATAATGAAAAAGGATTGGGATGATTATTAGGTAATAAAAATATCAACATTATGATTATAATAAGTGAATAAAAAAGATAATAACAGGTAGAAAGAACTAGGAGGAAGTATGAAAAGAATAAGACTATTAGTATATATTTTGGCAATTACAATATTAGTATATACCTTTTCAGTATTTGCCTTGGAAAAAGAATCTGGGATGATAGAAAATGCCCCATTAGAAAATGAGCAAGGGAAGTCAAATGAAGATAAAACACCATCAAAGGCTTTAGAAATCTCAAATGAAAATCAAATTTTTTATGAAACTCACATTGAAAGGATAGGATGGCAAGAAGCGGTGCATGATGGTGCTACGGCAGGAACCAGTGGAAAAGGTCTAAGGATG
>CACZQK010000005.1 GCA_902783315.1 uncultured Erysipelotrichaceae bacterium
TTTTAGCATACTCTTTTAGTCTTTCTGTTTTATTGTTCATAAATCATCCTCCTAAGCTTTTTAATTTATATTATTGTTAATAATTGTTGGCTCACAATTTATTTTATGTTCTTCTATGTTTTGCATAAAGTCTTCACTCCTTAATTGTTTATTATTTTATCATACTTTTTTCAATTTGTTTATTAATTACTGTTCAAAATCATCACTTTTTTTTAATTTCCTGATCATTTTTCAAATATTGGTCACTTGTTCCTAGTTTTTGCACTTATTCTAACATCTTTGTAAGATTAAGTATTCTATTTAATTTCATTAATTTTAGTTAATTCATCAAATGCTATTACCTTTTCTATACCGCTAGACATATTTTTTATATTAAATGATCTTTTATTTACTTCATCTTCACCTAGTACTATAACATAAGGAATTTTTTCTTTGTTGGCATAATCTATAGCTTTTTTTAATTTTCTACTATTCATTTCTATTTCTACCTTAAAACCTAGATTTCTTATTTCGTTTGCTAATTTTAAACTTTCTATTTCAGTGTTCATCGGTATTATATAAAAATCTGTTTGAGATTTATCTTTAAATAAATCCCTTTCTCTTAATAACTCATAAATTGATGATAATCCAAAGCTTATACCAACAGTAGGATATTTGTTACCATCACCGATAAAATCACCAATTATTTTATCATATCTTCCTCCAGAACCAATACTACCTTTTATTTTCTTTTTTTTATCATATACTTCAAAGACATTTCCTGTATAATAGTTTTGACCTCTTGCTAATGAAATTGAAAATTCACAAATATCAGAAATATTTATTCCTTTTAAATAAGTGCTTAAACTATTAATTTCTTTTAATCCAATTCTAATTTTTTCATTTTTAGTATCTTTAAACAATTCCAATAATTCAGATAACTCCATACTAAAATATTTGTTAATCATTGATATTTGATTATTATTTAATCCTATCTTGCCTAAAAAACTATTCATTTCATTTTCACTTAACTTATCTTTTTTATCTATTATTGTAGTAACATTGGATATTAAATCATCGCTAATACCACTTTCTATTATCAACCCTGTCATTAAGTTTCTACTATTATACTTTATTATAATATCAATATTTAACTTTTTAAACACTTTAACAAATAGTGATAATAATTCTGCTTCAATTAATTCTCCTTCAATTCCTACAACATCGGCATCACATTGAGTAAATTCTCTATCTCTTCCAACTCTAACTGGTCCATCTCTAAATACTTTATCTATTTCATATCTTTTAAATGGAAATGATATATTATTTTTATTAAGTGCTATAAATTTTGCAAATGGAACTGTTAAATCATATCTAAGTCCTAAATCTCTATTACCTTGATCCTTTAATCTATATATTTCTTTTAATATATCATTATTCTCGTCATATTTATCTGCTAATATATTGTAATAACATAATATTGGTGTTTCTATTGAATTAAATCCATACTCTTCAAAAGTTTCTTTTAATATATTATTTATATAATTCCTTATTTTTTGTTCTTTAGGTAAAAAATCATATCCACCTTTAACATTTTGTATTTTCATATTTATCACTCCTCTTATTCACATTTTTCTTTTATTATTTCTACATATTGTTCTTCCAATTTATTTAAACTTTCAATTGTTATAAATTCATTTTTTTTATGGGCATTAATTGGTCCAACACCTAATATATATTTATTTTTTGACTCTATAAAACTTGCTTCTGATATAAAATCACTCATATTTATTTTCTCGTTGATATTTGAAAATGGATTAATGTTATTAATTATTTCATATGATGATTTATTATCATTTAATAATTCATTTATTTTTTTTATTATCTGTTCATTTTGGCTTTTAGAGATTGTTCTAAAATCTATTAATACTTCACAACTATCTGCTACTATATTAATACTTCTTCCACCACTTATAACACCAATATTCATTGTTGCATACTTTGAAGCAACAGTTTCTTTTTTTAAATCTTCATAATATCCTTTTATCTTATCTATAAAATCCATACATTTATATATTGCATTAATTCCTTCTTCTGGCTTGCTTGAATGTGATGAAATTCCTTTAAATGTTATCTTAAGTTCTAATAATCCCTTACTGGCATTTATTACTTCATTATTAGTAGGCTCTCCAATTATCATGTACTTTGGAAATTCGATATTTTTCTGAATTAGTTCACTAATCCCTGAAAACCCTATTTCCTCATCATATGTGAAAAATAGCTTTATTCCTTTTTTAGTAAAATTCATTTTTGAAATTGCTGATAAAATAGCTGCGATAGATCCTTTCATATCACTTGTTCCAAGTCCATATAATTTTTCATCTTTTTCATTTAGTTCAAAAGGACTAAACGTCCAATCATCGGAATATGATACTGTGTCTGTATGTCCCAGAAAACCAATATTACAATCATTACTGTTGCTCATTACAAGACATTTACTTTTATATTCTGTCCTAAATCCAAATCCTTTTAAATATTGCTCAATATAGTTAATAATATCTTTGTTTTCTCTATCATCAACCGTATTATAACTTATTAATTTTCTTAATATTTTCTTTTAACTCATAATTATTTTTCCTTTTTCGTTAAATATAAAGTTTTAGATAAATCTATGACAGGAAAAATGCGATCATTACCATCACCAGTTGGGTCCTTTTGAAATGAATAATTTTCACCTATCTTACTATAATCTACTATGCCAAATATATTTCTAAATAAAGCATTTGAATTCGATACATCTAAATCAGGTCTATTCTTTATTAATTCAATATATCTATTAATAAACTTTTGTTTTTCGCTTTCACTAAATCCAGGAATAATAATTTTTTCTTTAGTTATTCTTTTAATTCTATCTTCTTCTTGAATTCGCATGACAGCGCTTTCAAAACTTTCAGAGCAATTATAATCAAAATATCTCATTGCATTTGTTCTATAACCGATATACATATCACCAGGGCTTAAATACTTTAATAATAATATTCTAATCATTTCACTAGCAACACCATTTTTTCTAAATTCATTTAGTACTCCAATTTCTTCTATAAACTTTATATTTTCTAAATACTGTACGTATTGTCTTTGATTCTTAGGAACTCTGTTTATTGAAACTAAAAATCCAATTATTTGATTTCTATATTTAGAAGCTAATATTAATGCTTTTTCTTCCATATAAGAGTTAATTTCTTTAAGTGCACTTTCTAAATCCCAACTTTCATAAAATGGGGCTCCATTAAATATAGTTTTATATGTATTACTACAATTTGTAATTTCATTTTTTGTTCTTTCTAACTCTTTGACTGTATAGTTATCATCTTTATTTTTTAACCAATTTTTCTTTATACTTTTCATAATAATCTCCTCATTTCTTTAATTTTATTAATTAAAAAATGCTACTGCGGTGCTTGCAGTAGCATAATAGAGACTATTTATCGTTTATTATACTAGATACAAGCACGACAAATAGCACTTGTACCTACGAAACTTTTTAATGTCGTATTAACAAGTGCAGACTATTATGGTGATTAAATTGATTAATTACTAATTTAAACATAATAATCTCTTCCTTTCAATTGCTATGATTATAGCATGTATACTAACTTGTGTCAAATTGGTCTAGTATTTTTTCAATTATTTATGCAGGCACTTCCACGGTATAGAATCATTGGACTATTTTTATCATAGATATCAAACTTTCTATGACCTTTCTTATAAAATAAAAAAAATCAATCCTAATTTGGAATTGATTGTCTATTTATTCTCCAAGCTTATAAAAAGTTCGAGCTAATTTCTCTATGGTGCCGATAGTAAGAATTGAACTTACCGCTGATCCTTACCAAGGATCTGTTTTACCACTAAACTATATCGGCATAAGTGTTTTTTGACTACATAGTCATTATATCATACTTTTAGTAGATTTCAACTTTTCATATTTTATTTATTACTTTAAAGAGTAAATGCACTTTATTTTAATTTATATTTAAAAGTTGCATTTAGTCTAATATTATTTTTTAATATACCTCTATCTAACCCAATAGAAAAAGAGGGGTGGAAGCATGAAAACTAGAACTTTTATTTAAGCGTTTTAAAACTCATTTCTAATAATAATTATCATTTTATTAATAGTTTCTTTAATGATTCTATGTATAAAAA
>CACZQK010000006.1 GCA_902783315.1 uncultured Erysipelotrichaceae bacterium
AAAGCAAGACTTAATTTCTTTATTATTTGTAGATTTAATAGTGCATTCTTATCCATTGTAGAATTTTCCTCTTGTTTAAATGTAAAATCTAAATGCCAATGCAATTTGTTTTCTACACTCCAATGTTGTCTAATTGCATTTGAAAATGTTTCAATATCTAGATATAAACTTGAAATGTAATATCTAAACTCAATTGTTTTTTCTAGAAAAAATGAGAACGAAAATTTAAGAATCTTTAAAATACAAACATTATCAAAAAAAGGTAGTTTAACCACTTACGAAACAATTGGATTATATCCAAGCAATTATGATCATCTAGAAGGCATTCCAAATAGGCCTAATGAACAACAAAAAAGTGCTCTTACAGCTATTGAAAAGAAAATAGAAACAGGTTTAATACCATTAAATAATGAAGCTTATAAAGCTTCTATGACCACATTTGAAGAAAGAAAAATCTATTCAAAGAGAAGAAAAAAGTACAGAAGAAAAAAAATTAAAAGATATATCATTATTGTGTTAAAAAATTGATACAAATGTGATATTGATTACTTCCTTTAATGAAAAAAAGTTTGAAATAATTTGCTTATTCATACTATTAAAATTGATTGAACTTTGACTCGTTTTACTAATAAAAATCAATTCTAGAGATGGAATTGATTTTTTATAGGTAAAGAAAGAATAGTTTAAGAGTAAATATTATTAAAAAAGATAAGAAATTTTTATCAACTTTATGAATCCTATAAATAGCCCAAGTAAACAATAGAATAAAATATAAATTTTATCTAATAAACTAAGTTAATACTCCTAGATAATTAAAAAAGTGCGGATAGTAAAGCATAGAAAAAATATGGTATAATTAAATTAAATAGTTGATGGGGGATGTCCTGTTTCATGAAAAAAATGAATATTATAGTATTAGTTAAACCAACTCCATACAAAAGTATTGTTGATAAAGATGGAAATGTTGTTCGTACTAAAATTAAAAACATTATAAGTAAAGATGATAAATGTGCAATTGAAGAAGCTTTAAAAATCAAGGAAAAGACAAACGGAAAAATATGTTCGATTTCAATGTCTGTAAAAAACAATATAAAGGTTCTTAAAGATATCTTAGCTTACGGGGTAGATGATGCAATTTTATTAAATGACAGTGTATTTGCCGGTAGTGACACCAACGCAACATCATACATATTATCTCAAGCTATAAGAAAAATGAAAAGCGATTTAATTATATGTGGTAAGACTTCTAGTGATAGCGCAACATCTCAAGTAGGGATAGGTGTTGCGGTAAAATTAGATATTCCCTTTTTATATAACGTTATTGAAATAATAGATATTCATAATGAGGTAATTAGATGTAAAACTATTAATGAGAATAAATATGAAATTATTGAATGCAAATTCCCTTGTGTAATTATTGTAAATAATACCATTAATATTCCTAGAATTCCTACTATAAACAATAGATTAATAGCAGCAAAAAAGGAAATAATCACTTGGGATTCTGCTAATATAAAGGTAGATCCTAGTAAATGTGGATTTAAAGGATCAGTTACCAGTGTTATTAAAACAACTCCATTAATTATGAATAAAAAAGCGAAAATGATTGACGGAACAAAATCAGAAAAAGCTCGTAAACTTTTAAATATAATGAATAGATGTTTTTTTAATGATAAAACATATGATGAATACATAAAAACAAATAAGGATAATCTCGAATATTGGATTTATGATAATGATTTTATCTCTACTTGTAAGTTAATTGCAAAGTGCTATAAATTAAATAATAAAGCTAAAATAGTTGTTGTTACATATAATAACTGTAATAATAAATTGTTTAAATATGGTGCAGATAAAATTATAAATATTAATATTAGTGATGACAATTATATTATAAGAGCTAAAATTCTTGAAAATTTAGTTAGAGAAAGAAATCCTAATGTATTTTTATTTAATAAGAGTACCGAAGGAAAAATACTATCAGCATATCTTGCTTCTAAACTTAATCTTGGTTTATCTGCTGATTGTATTAAACTAGAACTTGATGGTAACAATAAATTAGTTCAAATAAGAAGTGCTTATGGTGGAACTATGTTAGCAAATATTATTTCTAAAAATTGCCAAACGCAAATGGCAACAGTACTACCAAATGATGAAAAACTAGTATATAATGAAAGTAATAATGGTGAAATAGAAATTATAAATAATAATATTTCGAATAAGGATATTAACATATTAGAAAAATCAATCATAAAAGAAACATATTTAGATAAAGAGATAATAATTGCCTGTGGAATAGGTGCCATTAAGCAATTAGATAATTTAAAAGAAATATCTAGGTTATTAAATGCATCAATAGGAATAACAAGAAATGTTTGTGATAAAGATTACTTAAACAGTAATTATTTAATTGGACAATCAGGTAAAATAACTAATTCAAAAGTATATTTAGCGTTTGGAATTAGTGGTGCTTTAGAACATGTGGTTGGGATTAATAGTGATATAGTGATTAGTATAAATACAGATTGTAAAGCACCCATTGTTAAAATATCAGATTATTATATTAATGAAGATGTTAATGAATTTATACCAATTTTATTAAATAAATTGAAGGAGGAAAAAAATGAAAAAAGATAAAGATATTTATAAAATGGCTAAAGAAATAATAGAAGAGAACAAATTCTTATCATTAGCAACAATTGATAATGATGGAAATTTGTGGACGACACCATTATCATATTCTTACGATGAAAATTATAACTTTTACTTTACCAGTGAACTTGATTCTCAGCATATAATAAATATTATTGATAATCCAAATGTAAGTTTTGCTATTTTTGACAGCACAAGAAGAGTAAGTGATGTAGATGGCTTACAAATAAGAGGAATAGTTGGTGAAGTAGATAAAAACGATTTAGAAAAGGTGGTAAAAAATTATTATCAATTTGTTTTTAAAGACCCAGCAGAAAGAAAAGAATGGGAAGCACCATATACATATTTTTTAGAAAATAATAAACCAGTATATCGTTTCTTTCAAATAATGCCAATAGAGATATATAAAAGAGATACTGAATATTTAGATGGGGATCGAAGAATAAAAATTGATATTGATATCTTGAAAAAATATTAAAAATGATAAAAGAACACGTTTAATCAAAGAATGATTTTTTATATCAAGAAACTGATTGCAGTCTCTTTAATACATAATTTTATAAAACTAAAAAATGAGTCAGAAAAAGTGTCCTAAATTAATACTTTCGAATCATTAAAAATATAAGAATGTGTTTTATTTTTTTGTTTAGCTGCATAAGTAGCATTTTAAACTTCTTCCTAAAAAATAAAAAAGTGTGCTACAATAAAAGACAAGCAAGGAGAATTGGAAAATGGAAAACAAACTAAAGAAGTTTATCAGCATTAGTGAACAATTGAAAGAACAATAAAAGGATGAAAAAAAATACTTCGCATGTTCCTGATAAACCAAGAAAAAGATAGAATAAAAAATGCCATAATCTAGGAAAAAGATATAGATAACAACTATTTGTCGAAATCAACAGTTATACTTTTGACATAATATGAAGTAAAGTCATGGTGATACAATTATTAACAATAATATAAATTAAAAAGCTTAGGAGGATGATTTATGAACAATAAAACAGAAAGACTAAAAGAGTATGCTAAAA
>CACZQK010000007.1 GCA_902783315.1 uncultured Erysipelotrichaceae bacterium
TTCGAATAAATTACTTCTATTAATTATTTCTTGCTTCATTTTATCAATAACTACACTCATATCCTACTTCCTTTCTAAAACTGCGATCGATTCGCAATGGGTTGTATCAGTATCAGTGCTAAGTACTCTAACCTTGTTTCATTATCAGGGATACTTCCTAACTATGAAACTAGCAACCTTGTTTGCGTATTAGTGCTAATTCAAATTTTTACACTATTGTTATTATTCAAAATTATTCTTGTAAATTTTACTAATAATATGGTAATTATTCTGAATAACTACTCTCAACAAGATATCTAATACTCTTTCTTGGATTTGTTTTTCTAAGAATAAGGCACTCTTCTTTTTGTTCTTTAGTAATATTAACTGATGCTGCTGCAGGATGACCATTGCCTCCGTGCGCTTCTGCAATTTTACCAACATCAAAACTAGCCGCAATCGTTCTATATGACTTTTGACCAAAGGCGCCTTTTTCTAGTGCAATAATAATTATATATTTAAGATCATCAAGATTAATATTCCTGACATATTCACCCAATTCATTTCTATATTCATAATCAGCAAAAACTCCAGCAAATTTATTATCTTCTTCATCTACAAAAAATTCTGCTTCATTCCATATTTTTTGTAATGTTGCTAAATATTCAGCTTTCTTCTCTTCAATTACTTTTTTTTCATTTTCTGTAAATTCAAATGAATCTTCATTTTCTTTTAATTTGACATAAATTCTATCAATATAGTTTTTTAACCCTATTCCATTCAAAAGTATTGCTAAATCATGTGCCTTTAATCCTTTGTTTTCAGCCTTTTTCCATTCCCATGTATCTTCTAATCTAGTTAATTCTACAAACTCATCTAATGCTTTTGTTTTAGATAATAAACCATTCAAACATAGAAATTCATAAAACAAATCAGTCCCACTTCTTTTTCTTCCATTTTCATCTATTTCTACTATTTTCGTAAAACTGTACCCGTTGTATCCTTCATTTATTGCTGATCTATGGTGATCAAAAACTAGAACCTTTTTCAAAAGTTCAGGTTCTTTACTAACTATTTCTAAAGATGGATTATATAGTGCAAGATCTGTCACAAAAATTCTATCATAATTATGTAATAACCCTTTTTCCAAGTAATTCCTAAATTTTGCTTCAAGTATATTGACATTTGATGCCAATACGACCTCAATTTCTCCAAATGCTATTTTTCCTAAAATGATATTACCTAATCCATCAATATCATTTTCATGACTAAATATTATTACTTTTTCTTGTTTTTTCATATTTTAATTCCTCGCTAATATACAGACACTTTCGCAATACTCTGTCCTGAGCTGAAAAGTATATTTTTTTATTTATTTCATTGTCATATATATAGTCATTCTTCTCTACCAAAAATACATCCTACAGAGTTATTAATGTTTATTTAACTTTTTAATAGAAGAAGTATTATTTTCCATAGAATATTCATCAAATAATTTGGCAATTCTACTATTTATAAAACGATTAAACATTTCTTTCCATTTCATATAAATATCTCTTTCATTGTCACTTAGTTTTTGTCCACTTGTTAATAATTTCATACTATTTATTATATGAGCTAATCTCTCTTCATTTATAATATAGTTGTAATAATCCCCTTCCAATTCAGAAGGGATTTCTTCATATTCTCCCTTGGTTAATTTAACAACATATTTATGTTTAGGAGCGACACCATTTCTATCTTTATATATTTCCTTTTCTTCTTCAGATAGTGCAATCTCATCATAATTAGCAATCTTTGTTCCA
Organism: uncultured Erysipelotrichaceae bacterium; assembly: GCA_902783315.1. Lineage (GTDB taxonomy): Bacteria > Bacillota_I > Bacilli_A > RF39 > UBA660 > UBA3789. Next base: position 1,785 of record CACZQK010000007.1, read on the forward strand.
AATGGAACAAGTATTTCAGCTTCTTCTGGTTTAGAATAATAGTCCTTTAATAAATCTTCAAAATCTAGATATGGCACAGATGAATCCCGTACAACTTCTAATAATACTATATCTTCTTTAGTATTAGCATATTGAGGCAGCAAGCCTTTTTTACATGTAGAAAAAAAACCTTCTATTTTATTATCTTTATTAGAAATAAAAGTTTGAAAAGAAGATAATCTGTCAACTCTATAACTAGTAATACTTCTTTCATCATAGTTTACAGAATCCCTATACTTTATAGAAGCAGAAAAAACATCAATAATTAGACCAATATAACTTTTTAAATGTTCAACATCATATATTTCAACTACTTTGTTTTCTTTAGCTTTATCTTCTTCATTTCGAATTCCTAAATTAAGTAATGCATTAATCGTATTATAAGCCTTTCCTCCACCACGATATATTAATTGTTCAACTATATTTTTATCTCCTAAATAAAATTTTATTGCATTTATTTCTTCACTAGTAATTATATTATCCATATAATTGTCGAGTAAACAAGGCTCGACTCCACCTCTCTTTCAATAATGAGAGTTTTTTCTTATCCCTCACTTAATCTATCATGCCTATTACGGCAATAGACTCTTCAAATAATTTTATACATATTATCGTATCAAAATTATTTTTATAAATCAATCAAACATAGTTTTTTATTATTTTAAATGTTTCGAATTGTTTTAAGCCTTGAAGCGTTTTATTTTTTTATTCTTTACAAGTATCTAATAAGATTAATTGTTATAAAATATAATCTTTATAATTTTTTGTAGTTAATACACTTTACTATCTTTCTAAAACTACGATACTCTCCCAATGAGTTGTATCAGTGTCAGTGCTAAGTGCTCTAACCTTGTTTTAGTATCAGGAATAGTTCTTAGTTATGAAACTGTCATGGTTGTTTGCGTAATAGTACTAAATCATTTTTTCTTTAAAGTTTCATCTATATTAGATGAAATTATAATTATTTTTTATGAATAACTTTTAATATATCAAGTAACTCTTTTCCAGCATAGTTATCTATAATAATTAATTCTTCTTCTAATAATTTAAAAATATCTATTAAAACTGAAAATGCATCATAAATATCATTTTGAAAAAATATGGATTTTTTAGTAATTACTTTTGGATTAAATTTATCAAATAATTTATCTATTTTCTTTATATTGTCATCTACTTTATCTTCTAGTAATAAAAATCTTCATGGAAGTACATCCTTATTATAATTAATATAATGTCTCATCTTTACGAAAGTATCCATAATTCTAATACTTACTTCAGTGGCTGTTTTTGACTTTAGTACTGTTGCAAGCATTGCTACCCCTTGTTCAGTAAAAACATATGGCATTTTTCTAACACCACCATGTTCTGTTAAGTTTGCGGTCCCAATTTGGGACTTCAA
>CACZQK010000008.1 GCA_902783315.1 uncultured Erysipelotrichaceae bacterium
AAAGTAGCTGTTTTTTGAGTAGCTAGTTTTACATAATCACTATATGAGTTATCTTCATAAGTAAAGACTTTGACATTTTCATCATCTGTAATACTTCCTGATATACTTGAGACATTATTTATTACTTCTTCTTTTGTATACTCTTTTATCTTTAAATCTGTTTTATTATTATCTATTGGAAATATTTTGTTATCTAGGAAAATATTTCCTTTTATAATGGAAACAATTTTGTTATTTTCGGTATGATCTATGGTAACATTACTATTATTAATATTTAAATCATTTTCAATAAATAGTCCTGGATAATTTTGTTTATTTGCTATTATTTTCATATTAGTATTGTTAATTTCTATATTACCATTCACTTTTAGCCAATTATTAAAAATTATATTACTATTATTTATTTCAGTATTTGAGATGTTATCTGTTCTTATTGCATTACCAGAAGTAGTCAGTGATGAATTATTGATTTTTAAATATTTTTCACCTGCAATATATGTTATAAAACCAATATAGCCTACTTCTAAATTACTATCTTCAATAATAGCTCTCATATATGATAGGCCATTTTTTACCTTTAAAGTTGAATTACTTATCTTTAGTAGTGAATTATTTGGAGATATACCACCTATTTCTATTATTGAGTTTTCGATAGTTAAATCGTTAATACCATTTTCTATACTATTTTTAGCTTTTATTGTGGAATTCTTTATTATTTCTTCTCCATTGTTTCTTCCTTGGAAAGTTATTCTAGTTCCTGTTGAGGTATTAGAAATCCCAACATCAATGGTTGCCCCATCTATATATACTTTTCCATATGAATATAGAGTTGATGAGATATCTAAAGTTGAATCTTTTATATAAAGTCCGCTTGAATAGGGACATAAAATGCCTGTTTCTATTTCAGAATTTATTATTTTTAAACCATATCCTTCACTATCATTCTTATTGGCATAATAGCTAGTTGCTTTTATTTTTGTATTTGTTACATATGAATATCCAACTATTGAGTGGGATGACTTTGAATTTATTTCTGAATCATCTATTATTAGATTCCCTCCAATAATAATTTTACATATGTAAGTATCATCTTCACGTACTTTTAAATTATTAATCGTGACATTAGCAAGAACATTCGTATTTCCTTCTTTGGTTGTTAATTCTTTTATATATACTCCTTTATCATTTGAAGTAATTGTTGCATTACTCTTTACTTTTATTTGATTAAAATATTTACCTTCTCCTAGTGTTAAGGTATTATCTTCATACTTGGCAATAGTATTATCTGTTATTTGATTATTACTAGAATCTGTTAGAGTAAAATTATTATTTTCATCTATTACGATATTATATTCTTCTTCAGCTTTTACATTTATTGTTCCTAGTAATAGGATTGTTACTAATAATAAAAATATTTTTTTCATTTCTATCACCCTTTTTATTTTATTTCTTCCAAAGCTTTTGCTAGTTGATCTGGACAAGAAGTATTACGAAAGCTACATTTAATTCCTTTTAGTTTGTTTTTTATTTTATCTACATCTTGCCCTTCTACTAGTATAGAAATTCCTTTAGAATTTCCATTGCAACCTCCAGTAAATTGCAAATTATATATTTTGTTTCCTTTTATATCAAAATCAATTCTTGTAGAGCAAGTTCCATTTGTTTGATATGTATAGTGCACTATTTTCCACCTCTAATTTTTTGTATTAATTTTATTAATTGATATTTCCAGTTAATTGGTAATTCATATTCTCCGATTAGTTCCTCTACATATCCATTAAAGCCTCTTTTAAATTCATATATTCCATAATCTTTTGGGTGTTCATTTATATTTTCGGGAATTCCATAAAAATTGTGCTTTTTAAATCCATTTTCTAAGCCATATTTTATTAATTCCCATTGTATTAAGTACTGTGAATTAAATTTCATAAATTCCTCATAATTACCACTTGATAAATAAATCACTTCTGGCTGTATTAGCATAAACATTGAACCTGATAAAGTAATAATATCCGTTTTCTTGTCTTTTCTTATTTCTTCGGCTTCTTTTATTCTCTTTTCAATAGATTCTATCTCACTCGCTAGATTTTTCTTTGCTCCTTCATTATATTTAGCATCACTTAAATTATTTATTTTTTCGTCTTTTTCTTTTTGCTCTTTCTTTAGTCTTTCCAAATATTCTTTTAGATTTAATTCTGTTATAAAGAACTTAACTTCATTTTTTTCGTGAAATAACTTATACATTCCTTGATAGTATGATAATTTTCTATTTGAAAAACCTTTTCTTTTTGATGTTTCTTCCATAATACTTTGAAATCTATCTAATTCCTCATATGATATTTCTTTTACAGTGATTCCGATTTTTTCTGTTTTTCTAATTGTATTTCTCGTATTTGGTTTCATCTCTTTTAAGATTTGTTCTTCGGTTTTATTTTCTAAATCTAAGGAAAACATCCATCCTACTTGTTCTTTTTTTTCTAATGGAACTTTTTTATAGTTTAGAGCTAGAAGTAGTTCTACTACTTTTGAATTATCTATTCCGCCTTCTACGATATTTCCATCTATATCTCTTTGTTTATATATTACATATGGATCTATTCTTAGAACATATCCTTTTTTATCTTTTATATATTTTTGTAGTTCTCTTGTAAAAAATATTAATAATTCTTCATTATTAAAATCTAATAAATATCCTCTTGGTGAATAAAATTCATATGCCCCAAAATGTCTTTTATGTGCTAATAGCATGGCTGCAGCAATTATTTTTTTATCTTCTTTTACTCCTACATAGTAAGTGAGCCATCCTGTTTTTTTTCTTAATTCTGATATTTCTGGGGCTGATAAAAAAGTTTTTAGAGGGTGATTATTCCAAAAATCTTTATATTCTTTTTTTGTTATTTCTTGAAATTCCATCATCTCACTCCTATCTTTTATTTTTATATATTCTTTTTATTTGTTTTTGTTGTTTCTTCATTTCTTTTCTTCTCTTTTTTCTATATTTTTTTATTATATTCTTTTCAACATTATTTATCGTTTTACTCTTGCCTGTTATTGTTAGCAAAAGAAGAAGAATCATAAAAATTAAGGTCCCTAGAGATACATATAACAAAATATTTTCAAAGATATTCTTTTTTATTGTAGTATCCAAATAACTATTTGTTAAATATTGGTCATAATTTTCCTCAGTTATTACTACTTCATTTTCTGATGATAAAAATTTTTTGATATTTTTTATCGCTAAATTCTTTAATTCATCATCTGTTATTACTGGATAACCATAAACTCTTACTGGTTTTGGCTTTGTCTTTGATTTTTGATATGTATAGTCAATGATTTCTTTATATTTTTCATAATCATCTTCATTTATTGCGATTAAGTAGGTATGCCATAAACCATTTTCTTCTTGATCAATTATATAATGAATTCCTATATTTTTCTTGCTATAATAGGCAAACTTTTCAGACATTTTTTGAATATCAACATAAGTATAATTGTTGGTGTTTTTCACATCTGACCAAGGTATAGCTTTATATTCTTGTTGAAATAGTTGATATGAGTATATTGCAAGAAATGTTATAATGATTAAATAAATTAAACACATAATCATTTTTGCTGCTAACTTGGTTTCTTTTGTTTTTGTGTTTTTCATAGTGATCCTCTCATCTTTTATTATCATATCATAATTTTAGAAAAGAAAAAAGTTGATTAACAACTTTAGTCTTTAAATAATTTTTTTATATTATCCTTTGGCACTAGCATCTTCATTTTCTTTTCTATGGTAAAAGAGTATTTTAAAGTATCTTCTTTATATTCTTCTCCATCTAGGCACCAGGATGTTTGTGGTTTTGTTAAAAATTCTATTTCGATATTGTCTGTTTGATAATATGTGACTTCTGGAATGTTTTTTACATCTATTGTATTGATTAGAAAAATCATTTTCAACATATCTTTTTTTGTCTTTATATTTGCAAAGGCAACTTCAAATTTATTATCATCTAACTTTACATCATAATAAACGTCTGGTTGGCCAGCTATTCTTGATGAATTTGAAATGAATATAAAAGAGTATTCTCCTTCATATTTTATATCATTTATTTTATATTTTATTTTGTAGCTATGAATTTTATTTTTTAATTTTTTTATTCCATATAATATGTAGGCTATAGCCCCATACTTTTTTTTCCAGGACCTTGGAGTCTTATAAGCTAAATCAATATAATCCCCCAAGCACGCTACATAAATAAAGGGCCTATTATTCATTCTGCAAATATCTATTTTTTTTATCTTTCCTTTTAAGATGCTTTCTAGATTATTATGGACATTATTTCCTAGGCCATACATTTTACCTACATCATTTGTACTTCCTAGTGGAAGAGTGGCAATGATTAATTTGTTTTTTCTCTTTTGATTTCCTGTCGCTACCTCATTTAGCGTTCCATCTCCACCAGCACTAATTACTAAATCTATGTTTTTATCTAATTCTTGAACAATTTTTTCGGCGTCACCTTTGGCTTTAGTAAAGATTATTTCAGTTTCATATCCATACTTTCTTAAAATATCATAGAAATCTTGATATGTATGTGTTCTTTTTTTCTTGCCACTTTCAGGATTCATTATTATCACGCATTTTTTCATAATAGTTTCTCTCTTTTCTAGTTTTATTTTACTAGATTTCTAGTAGTTTCTGTATATTACATTGATTGCATTCCATAAATATATTTTAGTAGGAAATTGCTAATTCTTGCATACCCTAAGCTATTTGGATGTAATCCATCATAGGTGTACTTTTCAGCAAAATTACCTTCATTATCTAATAATTCATCATGGGTATTTATATAAGTAACATTATGACTATTACAATAATCTTTTAGTTGGTCATTTAATTTAATAATTGTTGTGTTGTTTCTTTCCTCAGCTGCACCACTTTTCATTTGGCGATTAACTGGATAAACAGATTCTAAATATATTTCTGCCTTTTTCCTATTTCTTTTTATATTTGAAATTATCTTTTTGATATTATTAAATATCTTGTTGTTTGTTTCTAAACTTGGATCTTCTCTATAATCATTTGTTCCAATTAATATAAATACTTTTGTTGGGTTATATTGATATACCATTGAATCCATTCTTTCTAATATGTCATCTGTTGTATACCCTGAAACTCCACTTTTTACTATTGGCAAATCTCCAAAAATATCATTTATGGGATATATCTCTCTAATAGAATCTCCTAAAAAAACAATATTTTCTTTTTTCCAATCAATTGGTTTTTTTTGCTCTACTTCTTTGCTTTCTATTTTGTTTTTCTTGATTTTACAACTTTCTATATTTTTTACCAAAAAGTATTCACACACAAAAAAGGCAATCATTATTAATGATAATACTGTAATTTTTCTTTTTAAACTCATACTATCACATCTCACTTTATTAAGTTTATTTACGTATTATATAATATCATATTTTTTATTTATTTTAGTAAAAAAAAAACAATTTATTTTTACTTTACAGTATTTCATAATTGTTGTATTTTTTGTTTGCTATTTATTAAAAGACAATCAATTCCTGATTTCCTATTTGTTTTTGTTTTATTTTTATGCTATCATGGTTTTGATTGTAGAGATATATTCTCAATTAGGAGGTTAGGTATAATGAAAAAGAGGATTTTTGGGCTTGATTTAGTTCGGTCATTAGCATTTTTCTTTGTTATTTTGGTTCATTCTTTTGCAAACTCTGGATTTAACAATTCTTCACTTGTTGGATTTCAAATGTTTTCTTTGCTAATGATAAGATGCTTAGCGTTTGTTGGAGTATTATTGTTTATTATTATTACCGGTTATTGCAAATCACATAAAACTTTATCAAAAGACCATTTTTATTCAATTATTAAAATATTAGTTATATACTTTATTATTTCCATAGTTACTATTTTTTTTGAAAAATTTTATTTTCATAGTGATAAAATGTTATATGATTATATTATTGGAATATTAAATTTCACTACCATTCCGTATGCATGGTATATAGAAATGTATATTGGTTTATTTTTACTAATTCCGTTTCTTAATATTTTATATAATAATCTTCAATCAAAGCAAAATAAGATTACACTATTATTTACTCTTTTATTTATTTCTTCTATTTCTGGGTCGTTTGCAAATTTAAATATTGAAGGCAAATCTTTGGATATTTTGCCTTATTGGTGGGGAAATTTATATCCTATTTTGTTATATTATATTGGGGCTTTTATTAGAGAATATGACATAAGAATTAATAAAATTGTTAATTTGATATTTATAGTTGTTATTATTTTCATGCAATCTTTCATGATGTTCTTCTATTCTCAAGGTCAGGCATTATTTGATTCTAGAATCTTCTTAGTTGAAAATAATTTTCCTGCAATTTTATTGTCTGTTTTTGTATTCTTATTCTTTTATAATATTAAAACACATAGTAAATTCCTTTCGAAAACTATGTATTATATTTCTTATGCATCTTTTGGTGGTTATTTAATTTCTTATTGTTATGATCTTTTATTTTATGATTTTAATCTTTTTAATAAATATGATTCACATTATTTCTTAATGTGTTCATTTCTATTAACCCCGCTAATATTTTTTACTTCAGCGATTACCTCTATCATTATTAATAAACTATATGATTTTATAAGTTCCTTATTTAAAAAGGCAAAATTAAGGCATGAATCGTTGATAGTAAATAAAACTTTTTATTAAGTAACTTATTTTAGAAAATTTATTTCTTATATGCTAGTAATAAAACTCCTACAATTAAAAAAATAATTCCAAAAATATTTACGATGTTTATTTTTTCTTTTAGTAAGAAGATTCCTATCAAAAAAACAATTATTTGTACTATAGCTGTTACAATAGGGACAAAACTACTTAAATCAAATTGAATTAATAGCTTTTGATAAATTAAGAAGCTTATTGCATAGCATAAAAAACCAAAGAAGGTTATCATTCCTATCTTAAGAGAAAAACTATGTCCAAAGGTGATTTTTAATGAATCTCCACCTATTTTCATTAAATAAACTCCTAATGATGTAAATGTTAGGTATAAAACTGTTAATATATATTTCATTTTTTATCACGTTCCTCTAATTTTGATTTTAAGGCAGACACTTCTTGTATAAGTAGAATAATTTTTTTATTTTGTCCTGATATTATTATAGTAAGAGACATTGTTAAAAATAATAGGATTGATATAAAAATTCCGATTATTAAATTGGATAATGCTTCAAAACCAAAAAAGTTTTGAAATAGTTCTAGTGCAGTAGGAAAGATTGATACAAGAAGAATAATTACTGCTGAAAAATACCAAAGTAATGAATATTTAATAGGTATTCTTTCTTTTTTTAAAACAACTGTTGTGATAATAAATAATATTACAGAAAAAATAAGTAATGATATTTTTAACTTAAACTCCATCTTTATACCTCCTAATTGATATCATTAGTATTGATAAACAAACATTAATCATGTAGTAAAAGTTTTTCCATGATCTTATTGATGATTTTCCTCCAGCTCTCTCTTTCATGCTTACTGGCACTTCTTTTATAGAATATCCTTGTTTTAATAATTCAGTAGTTGTTATTGGTTCAGGGTACTCTGTTGGATAATCACTTGAAAATTTTTTAATTACTTTTCTATTACATGCTCTAAATCCAGATGTGGTATCATATATTTTATTTTTTGTAACCAATTTCATTATAAATGAAATTATTTTTATTCCATATTGGCGTGCTTTTGTTGATTTGAACTCACTGGCATTTTTGTCTATATATCTAGACCCTATTACTAGGTCACAGTTATCCGTTATTATCGGCTTTATTATATCTTTTACGTACTTAACATCATGTTGGCCATCAGCATCTAATTGAATAGCAATGTCATAATTGTTTTCATATGCATATTTATAGCCAGTCTGAACAGCACCACCTATTCCTAAGTTATGTATTAAATTAATATGTGGAATATTATTCTTCTCTATTATTTCTTTTGTGCTATCTTTTGAGCCGTCATTTATTACTATAACATCATATTTTTCTTTTTTGTGCTCATTGTATTTTATAATGTCTTTGTATGTTTTTAAAATTGTTTTTTCTTCATTGTACGCAGGTACAATTAATAATACTTTCATATTAAACTCCTATATTTTTTTATTTATTTTTTCCTTTTTATTCAAATTGCTGATTGTAAATAATATGGTCCCAATAAAGCCAAGCAATCCAGGAATAAAGCAAATTACAGAGTATCTATCTATCATTGCTCCTGATAACGCGTTTGCAACTATAGTCAAGAATGAAAAGCTTAAGAACATCAAACTTAATAAGTATAGTTCTTTCTTTTTTAAGCATTTTCTAAATATTATCCTTATTGTTACTAGTATAATTATATATATTAGTGATAGAAATGTCACTAGCTTAAATAAAATAGATGTTGGTAAAAATAAATATGTAATCAGTTTTGAAATAAGTCCTTGATTTATAGGAAATATGTATTCATCAACAAATTCCTTTCTTTCTGGTGGATAATATATATATTTATCTTCATATCTAAATGATTTGAAGGGAATTATTTCGTTTTCAAACATTTTTATAAGTTCCATTTTATCTGTAACATGATATTGTATACCATCTTCACTTTCTATAATGCAAATACTGCTTAGTCCACAATAATTCTTTGAATACGATCTAATTACAATACTAGGATGCTTAAAAAAGGTATTTGCTATTTCTAAAATTGTATCTTTTCCACTTGCTTTGTTCCCTTTATTGATTCTTAAAAAATCTTTTTCAAGGAGCTTCTTTCCATTATAAATGTTTAATATCATTACTTTTTTGTGTTTTTGTAGCTCTTTTTTTATCGCTTTTTTTTCTGTTTTTGTCAGATATTTGTCATTTTTTATTTTTTCATAATTATTTATTTTAGTAATTTTGTAACCATCTATTGAATTCAATAGTTGCGTTGATAGCATTCCACTTGAATCTCTTCCTGTCTTTAAATTAACTCCCTTAATTTCTAAAAATTTATTCCAGGATATTGAAGAAATTATTAGCATTATAATCGCTATAAATAGCGTTCCAAAATAATAAGTTTTATTACTATTTTTCTTATTTATGATAAGAGAATAAGCAATTGATATCACCATTGGTATTAGCACACAGCAAATATATGGCTGCTTTAAAAAATAGGAAAAAGAAATTCCAAAACAAAAATATAATCCATAGAGTATTTGCTCTTTTCTTGTTTTTATTTGGTACCATTTCCATCCCATATATAAGCTACCCATTGTTAATGTTATTGCTACATATTCTGTTAACATTGTATGAAAATAGCCTAAAATTAATGGATTAACTATGCAAAAAATGCACAGTACGGTTATAAGAATATTCTTATGTTTTGCTTTTTTAAATAAAATATTGGAAAATGCATATATAATTAAACAATACAATAAATAGAAAATATACATTCCAGCCATCATGCCCAGTCCGCTTCTTCCAAATAAAAAATTATTGATATAGATGATAATTGGGAAAATAGGACCTCTAACAATGTCCCAACTTGAAAATGGAGCATTATGTTCTAAAATGTTGACATATTTTAAGTAATGGGTACTATCACTAGTTATGACTAGTGATGATGAAAAAAATACTAAAGTTAGTAAAATTAAAATTACTATGTTTTTGTGTTTTTTTAATACTTTCATAAATTCTTTGTCCTTTATACATAATATATAATCATTAATAAAAATGCGCATATATTTTGAAGAATAATGAATAGATTAATATATTTATAATCTATTATTTTATTTATCTTCAATTTTTTGTTAAAAATAATAAATGGAACTAGCATAATAATTGGAATAAAATAGCGACCTTGTATTCCTCCAATCACTTCTTCTTTATATGGTGTCCATTGTACATATAAACTTGTTAATACTAATCCTACAACACTAATAAATAGAAAAATCATGATGTATCTCGTTATTTTATCAATATTAAACTTTTTATCTTCCGTATCTGAAATTGATAAAATTGCAAAGAATATAATATTAAGGATTATATAAATATCCGGTACTATTATGTTAAACCATGCGAGATGTTTTCCAAATAATTGATATAAGCAAACATTAATGGTTTCATTTATGGTATTCATACAGATTAAAATATACTTAAAAATGTTATGAAGGATAAACATTACTTGTTGGCTTGATTTTCCATCTTTTGACACTTCTAAATATGCCGACGCTATATTCAACCAAAACAGATTTAATACTATTACAACTGCTGTTATTGCTAGTAAAGATAGGTATTTATGTTTTTTAGTTTTAAACTTTTTATTAGGCAATATAAATAGTAATAGCACCAATGGAACATATACTATTTTACATTGAGATATTATTATACATAAAATTGCTAAATTAATATATTGCTTTTTTGTTAACAATTTGTCTTTTTCTTCTCTTAGATGTAATACATAAGAAATCAGTGCTATTGAGGATGCAATTGTTAGAGCATCAGGTGATAAAGAAATAGCTTCCTGGATTGTAATTGGTAGAAGTCCAATCAGAAATAAAACATTTTTCTTAGTGGGAATTACTTTTATTGAAAAATACATTAATAATGTAAATATTATAAAATTGAACAATCTTCCAAAATATAACTGAATCATTACACTTTGAGTAAATATCCTAGAAATTACAATTCCAAGTACTTGAGGAATATAGCAGACAAAGGAATATAATGCTGAAGTATCAAATAATGTTTCTACTCTCTTTGTTTTTGATGTCACATCTAAAGCTTTAAATATATCTTTATACTTTTTGACGGATAGTATTTTATCAAAACTTTTAGGCAATTTCCTACCCACAATTTTATTTTTATATATGTGTGATGTTAAATGGCCTTCCGATATTTCATAAGCTCTATATACATGAGCTCCTTCATCAGGGACTGCATTTATGGGCAATCCTATCATAAAAAGTAAGCCAAGTAATATTACCAAAAACAAGTATTTATTTTCTATTTTTTTTATATGATTATTTATTAATGCTATTACTATTGGTAAAGCGATACTGAACATCATATATAATATATACTTTTTTTCAGATGGAAAATGACCATGTTTTGCTTTTATATTCCAATAGACAACACTAAAATTAAAAAGTAAAAAAAATGCAAATGTTGTAATATATACAGTGTTGTTTTTTATTTTTTTTATCATATATAGTCCTCCTAATTATTATAAGGGTATTCCCCTTGTACTTTCTTTTTATAATCTTTATATCCCCTGTACATGTTTCTTATTTTTCTATATTTATCTTTTTCAAAAATAAGAATGTTTTTAAATCGTCCCAAAGCTCCTCTTTTCATTTTTTCAATATTCTGAGGATAATCATTTTTATACAAATCTGATAAATAGTATAAATTTCTAATCATATAGTATTGTCTAATATAATTATGATTTGTACAGGTTACAGTTTTCCATAATAATTTTCTTTTTGTAATATTTCCCAAATTATGAGTTAAAGACACTTTATTATATCTTATCACTTTAAATCCATGTTTATTTAAATTCATGCAATATTCTATATCTACATTATCTATGAAAAAGTAGTCTTTCCAACCTTTTATTTTCTTCCATAATTTCAAGTTCACAAGATTACCTGATGTCATAACTTCAATAACTTCTTCTATATCATCTTTTGGCTTCTTGTTTAATTCTTTTGTAATATGCCAAGGTGATACGATACCAGTCTTATTGATATCGCATTTTTCTGTAAAAGCTATTAACTTTTTTAAATTGTCTTTTTCAAATTTACTATCTTGATCCATTGTCAGAATATAATCGTACTTTTCTTCATATGCTTTGCTGGCTGCAATATTTAGAGCTTTAGCTATTCCCAAATTTTTGTTATTTGGTATGTATTCTATTTTTTTATCCTTTAAAATTAAACTATTATTATCCCTATTACTATTATCTACTACGAACAACTTATCAATATCATTTATATATGTTCTTATACAATCATTTATATCTTCCTTTGGATTATATATAACTGTAACGCCGGCTACTTTCATTTTATAACCTATGATTTTTATTAGTAATAGTTTTTATTAGGTGCTTTCCAAGATAAATATTAGCCTTTACATATTCTTTGGCAATTCTAATAAAATTGGATTTGCGAGTGCTTTTTCTGCAGTCTACATAATTATTTTTGCATGATAGCATGATTCTATTATACGCTAAGTCTGTTAATAAATATGCTTTTAATTTTTTCTTATCATTATTCGTTAATTTTCTATTTATTGGTTTTACTTTATTTGAAATAATTTCATTTAAAACTTGATAGTACTCAAAAATAGTATCATCAAAAGCATATTTTTCAGAAGTTTTTATAGCTTCTTTTTGAAGTTCCTCCATCTTTTTAGGATTTGCTATTAATTTTTTTATTTCTTCTACGTACACATCTGGGTTATTTACAGAATTTATTAAAATGGAATTTTTTCCATTAACACAATATTCTTGATTTCCTAAGGCATTGGATATTACTGGAATAGTTCCCACACTCATAGCTTCCAATGGTAGTAACCCAAAGCCTTCACTTAGTGATGAATCTACTAAAATATCAGCCTCTTTAATCAAATTATAAACATCCATTCTTGGGATAGGGCCCTTTATAATGTTTAAGTTAACTGTCTTATTATTATTAACACAAAAATCCGATTTTTTAGAATTGTTAATAACATTTATATCAACATTATTCAATTCAATTGTAAGTTTTTTTATTATATCATTTAAAATGAAACCTCCCTTTAGGGATTCATTTCTAAGATTCATAATAATTTTAGGTCGTTTATTAATCTTTTTATTATCAATGTGTAAAATATTATAATCTATTCCGTTGCTTATTTTTAATGCTTCAATGTTAAATAGCTTTTTATAATTGTTTTTTAAATAGTCTGAAATAGTTATTACATAATCTGCCAACATAAATGATGCTTCTACTTTTCCATATTCAGTTCCTTCTAAGAACATAAATTCATATCCTTGAGAAAAGTAAATAACTTTAGAATTCATTTTTTCTGCTAGTTTTTTAGAAAAGAAGATACTATCAAAAATTGTAGCAATTAAGAATTTTGATTTGAAGTTTCCTATTAAATTTGGATTTAGTGGTTCAAAATTCATTATTTCATCATAAATTCCAGGATATAGATTTAACATTCCAATTTTAATGCCTAATATGCTCAAATAATTTACAAGCTGTGTTATAAATATAACCCCACCAGCACCTTTACCCATTTGTGGTAAAACAAAAGTGAAATCTAAATTAGGTTTTTTGTCTTCCTTAGTTATATTTTCCTTTATGTATTCAATTGGGTCATTTTTATTATATTCTTTCAACAATTCATTATATTGGTCTCCCCAACGATCAAAAAATATTTTTCTGTTTTTTTCAATACGTTCACTACGTTTTTTGTTTGTAGTGTTAAATGATTGTTCTGCCTTATGAAATACATATGTATCTAAAGCCACCTTGGCCTCAAACCCTTTTTCCATTGATTTGAATTGATAGTCTGTTTCGTCTCCATACCCCATGCCGTAAATCTCATCAAGATAACCAACTTCATCGATGCATCTTTTTGAAATCATCAAGCAATTACCGACTACAGTACAAGCATCATAATTAATACCCTTAAATTTTTTTTCTAGTAATTCGTCCATCATCATGTATGAAAATCCTGGATACATTTCCAAGGTTAAGTTTGCCGCATTAGAGCAAATTGGACAAATTAATCCTATCTTTTCATTTTTATTCATGTGATCCATTAATTTTCCAACTGTATTTTTAGCAATAAAGCAGTCGGTATTAAGGAGCATCACATAATCTGATGTGCACATAGAAAATCCTTGGTTTACATTCTTTATAAAACCAAGATTCTCTTTATTATGAACTACTTTTAGCTTATTTTTATATTTTTTTGATAAATTATCTAGTAAATCATGAGTTATTTTGTTTGAATTATCATCCAATAAATACACCATTCCTAAATCTTCTTCTTTTGTGTTGTTAAATATTGCAAAAACACATATTTCTACATACTCTGGTGCATTATAAACGGGTACTATTATATCGCATTTTCTTTTCATTTTATACCTCCTCTGCAAAACCCTTTTCCAATTTTGTAAATGTGAATATTCCTAATATTAATAGTAGTAAACTTATTATAAAAACAATAGCTAAGCCTAATATATTAGGCATCCTTTGATAGAAAAAAATATTTCTATAGCTTTCAATAATTGTTGCCATTGGATTTAAATGGAGAATCATTTGAACTTTTTTTGGAAACATATCCATAGAATATAGAACCGGTGTTGCATAAAAGAGCATTGATATAAAGAAATTTATAATATATTCTAGGTCTCTTATATAAACATCAATAGAGCTTGTTATTAATACAATTCCTAATGTTAAAATAAATTGAGTAATTACAACAACCGGCAATAATAAAATATACCAACTAAAACCTATTCCACTGAATAATAAAAAGAGTAAAATTATTAGGCAGCTAATTAAGAAATTAATCAATGTGCTTAATACTATAGAAAGTGGTAATATTATCCTTGGAAAATATACTTTTTTTAGAATTTGTCCTTGCATTAGAATACAATTTGTTCCTTGAGATATAGAGGTTGTAAACCATGTCCATGGTAATATAGCAATAACAATAAACGTTGTATAATGTTCTTGACTATTTCTTAAAATAAAAGGAAAAACAATGGCATATACTAGTGTCATCAATAGTGGATTTACAAAACTCCACAAAACTCCTAAAAAAGAGCCTTTGTATTTTCCACGAATTTCCTTTCTGACATTACTTTTTAAAAGTTGTCTATAATTATATAATTCTCTTATCATTTTATCCACACACCTTTAGATATTCATTTACTACATCTTTTGTTTTACCATCAAGCTTCACTTTTCCTTCATGTATCCAAATTCCTCTATTGCATAGGTTTTGAATGGATTCTAGATTGTGGCTTACTATTACAATAGTTTTATCACTATTTTTTAATTCTTCTAGCTTTTTATAACACTTATCTTGGAAATGCTTATCTCCGACAGCTAAAATTTCGTCAATTAATAATATTTCTGCATCAACATTTATTGCCACTGCAAAAGCAAGTCTCATGTACATACCTGAAGAATATGTTCTAACTGGGGATTCTATAAATTCTCCTAATTCCGAAAAATCAATTATTTCTTGTACTCTATTATCAATTTCAGCAGCAGTTAAACCAAATATAGAGGCATTAAAATATATGTTTTCTCTTCCAGTAAAATCAGGATGAAATCCAGCTCCTAGTTCAAGCAATGAAGTTAGTTTTCCGTTCGTTATTATTGTCCCCTCTGTTGGATAAATAATCTTAGTCATCAATTTTAGTAAAGTTGATTTTCCACTTCCATTAACACCAATAAGAGCTACAGTTTCTCCTTTTTTTATATTTATATTTATATTCTTTAGAACTTCATGATAACTAGTTTTTGTTTTATTCCAAAAGACTAGTCTTTCTTTTAAAGTAAAAGGTTTATCATAGACTAATTTAAATCTTTTAGATACATTTTTTACAATAATAGCGTTACTATCATCTTTTATTTTTTTCTTCATATTGATTAGTCTCCTTTCTTTTTTATTTTACCAAATTTTTTAAGAAAAGTCTGTATTTTTATAAAATCTACTACTATTTCAAGTTGATTGGCTTTTTTATCTATATAACTTGCTTTTATCTACCACTCCTGAAATGCCTGATAAATATCCATTACTGGTATATTGCCACATTTTATAGCTTCCTGTATATCCGCATGAAGAACTATAGTGAGCAATCCATGTTATTTTGTTTCTCATGTATGTGGTATTCAATGCTGTATTAGCATAATAAACGTATGTATATAATTCTGCAGTTGGTATTACAGATAAGAAACCTTTAACTACTGCTGTATATTCCGTAGTACCCATAAATTGAGTTATATTATTTGATTCTAAATCTAAGAAAATTCCCAATGTGGGATTTATATTATATTTATTTATCATTTGTTTTGTAAAATTGGCATATGCAATACCTTCTGTATAGTTTTCTGCATAGCTATAAATATAAATACCATAAGGAATATTATATTTTTTTACTCCTGCTATATTTTCGGCAAGCTTTTTGTCTTCATAGATGGCACTGGCTGATATTCTTATAATTACTCCATATATTCCACTTTCTGCAACATTTTTCCAATCAATTGTTCCATTATGAGATGAAACATCTATTATCTCTAGTTCTCTATCTCCCAAAAGAATTCCTGTCGGAGAAAAATAATATGTTGTATTACCGATTAGGTAGCTTCCTCCTTTTAACATATTGCCAAAGATGTCATAATAATAAGCATTTCCATTTTCATCTGTTATCCAATTAGCTTCTAAATATGGTTCTGTTGTTTTTATATTATCTGTATTCTGAGGTCCTTGTTGTCCTTTTTCAACTAATTGTATTTGAACTGCTTCTACTCCTAGGCAAGCATGGGCGGTTCCTGCACTTTGACCATTCGCTGCCCAACCCATCCAGCCTACTGTTGCAACATGTACTCGATAATAGACATCATATTTTTGAGCCAAATTTTCTGTTAACCTTATTCTTATAGCTTCTATTCTTTTGCCTATTAATCCAGCTTGTTCATTTTCATGAAAAAAGTCTTGCCAGCCTATTTCTGGTACATGGGCACTATATTCTAGGCTTCCACTGATTGTATTTTTATTTAACTTTATTTTTAAGCCATTAATGCTTTTTGATTGTCCTGTAGTTCCTGATGTTGCTCCGTCTGAAACATAGTTTTGCCAGTTATCATTCTGAATATAACTTTGATACTTAATATGTAAACTGTCCTCTTGATATAAATTGTTATTTGATCCTGGAGATTGACCATTTTTTGAAACTAATTGAACTTTAATGGCTTGAATGCTATTTCCATATCCAACATTTCCACAGGCTTCTCCATTTTTTCCCCAGCCAGACCAACCTATATTTGAAATATATATGCTATAATAAATATCATAATAATTCGATATTTCTCCTGATAAATCTATCTTAATAGCTTCTATTCTCTGTATTTCTGAATTGCTATGGTCATCATTTGCTATTGGTTTTTGCCAACCTAAACCTGTTACATAGGAAGAATATAAGACCTGTCCAGTATGCTCTGATTCTATTATACTGATATAAAGATTATTGAGTGGCGATCCTATTATTCCTAACTTTTCTCCATCAAATTGTTCTTCAAGCCAGTGGTTATTTTGATATGCTCCATATTTAAGCAACCGGTTAATAAATTTTCTATTTGTTTCTCCTGGGGCTGATAATCCTTTATTAACTAGTTTTATCTCTATTGCTTCTAATCGGTAGGAATATCCGATGGTTCCTGCAGTTTCATCATTTTTAGCCCAATCTAGCCAACCAAACATCTGAACATGTACCCGATAATAAACATCA
>CACZQK010000009.1 GCA_902783315.1 uncultured Erysipelotrichaceae bacterium
ATAAGAAATAATAGGAGTTTACCAACTCTTATTTTTTTTGTATAATTATATAGTAGGTGATAGGATGAATAATAAAATATTATTTATGATTCTTGATAATCAAGTTGTTTATTTGCCCAATGGTAGTATGGATCATCGTGAATGGTATGTTTCCTTAGGAAGAAATTCAGAAGATTTTGATAATGTTATTCGTGGTTTTATTATAGATGGAAAAATTGTTTTTTTTAAAGGGATGAATTTTAATTACGATCAAGAAGTAATTAATGCTGCCACCATATTTGCTCCTAATATAAGAAGTCTTTTACAAAATCCTAATTTAGAAGTTTATTGTGGAATTGTTGTTAATTCTTATGGAGAAAAGTGGGAGCCTGTTTTAAAAATCAATGAAGAAGAGTTAGTTGGCTATTTACCAAAACAAGAAGAAAAGAAGGAGATTATTCCTCCTTCTAATTCGGAATTAGATAATGGTCCTATTTTGGAACTTAAAAATAATTATGAAGATAAGAATTTTGTTAAAACAGCAATTAAAATGACGACAGTTGTATTAATATTGTTTATTGGGTATGTTTTATTATCAATTGCTTTTCGTAAGGATTCAATACCAAGATTTGATTATTTTTTATGGTTTGTGGAATTTCTTTTACTTATTTTTATTATTTATGGATATACGAGAAAAATCTCTTTAGTAAAATATGTTGGAATTGGTGCTAGTATATTACTCCTTTTAATGTTTCATCCATTTTCTATTATACTTGGAATTTTTTACTTACTTTTTAATGTTGATCAGACTTATATTCTTTCAATTCTTTCTTTTTTTAAGAAATTGGGAAAGAAGAAATCTTTATAAAATATAGTGTAAAGGTGTGATGTTTATGTATAAAATAATTTATAATAAAATGATTTGTAATAATACTTTTGAGTTATTAGTAGAGGCTCCTTTTGTTGTTGAAAAATGTATGCCTGGACAATTTGTTATTGTAATGGCTAAAGAAGATAGTGAGAGAATTCCTCTAACGATTTATGATTATGATAAAGAAAAGGGTCTTTTATATTTAATTTATCAAGTAATAGGAGCTTCTACAGAGGAATTAAGTACAATGCGTGGGGAAATATTTAGTGTAGTTGGTCCTTTAGGAAATGCTAATGAAATATGTGCTAATGTTGCTGAATTTAAGGGTAGGAGAATTTGTTATGTTGCTGGAGGTGTTGGGATTGCTCCTGTTTATCCACAAGTAAAATTTTTAAAAGAAAAAGGGTTTGATGTCGATGTTATTTATGGAGCACGTGAGGCTAACCTACTTCTTATTCGTGATAAAATAGAAAATGTTGCTCATAAAATTAGCTATGCTACCGATGATGGCTCCTTTGGCATTAAGGGCTTTGTTACAGACGTTTTAAAGAAAAATATTGATAAATATGATATTGTTGTGGCAATTGGTCCGGTAATAATGATGAAGAATGTTGTTTTAGTGACAAAAAAAGCTGGTATAAAAACAATTGTTAGTATGAATCCTTTAATGGTTGATGGTAGTGGAATGTGTGGAGCTTGTCGTTGCGAAGTTGCTGGTAAACCTAAATTTGCTTGTATTCATGGACCTGAATTTGATGGATTTGAAGTGGATTTTGATTTAGCTTTAAAGAGATTAAATGTCTATAAAAATGAAGAAAAAGAAAAATGGGAACAAATGAAAAAAATACTAGAAGGGGGAAAGTAAGATGAATGATTCTAAAGTAAAAGGAAGAGTTCAATCAGTAAAAGAGAGAATTCATAATTTTGAGGAAGTTGAATTTGGTTATAATGATCGTGAAGCTTTTCAAGAAGCTAGTCGTTGCCTACATTGTTTAAATCCTCGTTGTGTACAAGGTTGTCCTGTTCATATTATGATACCAGAATTTATTAAATGTATTAAAGAAAAAGATATGAAAAAAGCATATGAAATTATTTCTGCATCATCATCTTTACCGGCTGTTTGTGGAAGAGTATGTCCTCAAGAAAAGCAATGTGAGGCTATGTGTATAAAGGGATTAAAGGGAGATGCTATTTCAATTGGGGCTTTAGAACGCTATGTAGCAGATTATGCTCTGCAAAATAATCTTTTCTCTTCTATTTCAAAAAAGAAAAATGGTAAAAAGGTGGCAATCGTAGGTAGTGGTCCCGCTGGTCTTTCTTGTGCTGGAGAACTGGCTAGAGCTGGCTTTGAAGTTACTATTTATGAGGTGCTACATAAGCCAGGTGGTGTTTTAGTTTATGGAATTCCAGAGTTTCGTTTGCCAAAATCAATTGTTCAAAAAGAAATTGATAGTTTAAAAAAGTTAGGGGTAAAAATAATATGTGATGTTTTTATTGGTAAGTCTTTAACAATAGATGATCTAAGAGGAAAATATGATGCTGTATTTTTAGGTACTGGTGCTGGACTTCCTAAATTTATGGGAATTCCAGGTGAAAATGCGAATCAGGTTTTTGCTGCTAATGAGATTTTAACACGCATTAATTTAATGGGTGCTTATAAGAGTGATTCTAAAACACCCATAAAAAAGGGAAAAATTGCTTATGTTATTGGTGGAGGAAATGTAGCTATTGATGCTGTTCGTTCTTTAAAAAGACTTGGAGTGGATGCTCGAATTATGTATCGTCGTAGTTTAGAGGAACTACCTGCTCGAAAAATGGAAGTAGAGCATGCAATGGATGAAGGAATTCCTTTTGAATTCTTAAAGAATCCTAAAAAG
Source organism: uncultured Erysipelotrichaceae bacterium (assembly GCA_902783315.1). Classification (GTDB taxonomy): domain Bacteria; phylum Bacillota_I; class Bacilli_A; order RF39; family UBA660; genus UBA3789. The sequence continues at coordinate 2,728 of CACZQK010000009.1, forward strand.
ATATTAACAGATGAAAATAATAATGTTATTGGTATGGAAGTTGTTCATATGAAGTTAGGAGAAAAAGGTGAAGATGGGCGAGCATCTGTAGAAGAAGATTTAAAATCTTTGCATGTTGTTGATTGTGATATGGTAGTGATGGCTCTTGGAACAAGTCCAAATCATGAGGCTTTGAGAGATAGTAATATAAAACTTACGGAGCGCGGTTTAATTGAGGTGGATGGTGGAAAAACATCTAAAGAGTCTGTTTATGCAGGCGGGGATGCTGTTACAGGTGCTGCTACTGTTATTTTAGCGATGGAAGCTGGAAAAAATGCTGCAAAAGAGATAATAGAACAATTTAAAAAATAATATGCGATTGTTAGGAGGTAACGGATGAACGAAATAAAGTGTCCTAAGTGTGGAACCGTTTTTAAAATTAATGAACTTGATTATGATTCAATCGTAAAACAAGTACGAGACGCTGAATTTTCTAAGGAGTTAGAAATTCATGAGAAGCAGCATAAATTAAATGAGGCTAATGCTGTAAAAATTGCTGTTTCTGATGTGCAAAAAAAATTTCAAATAGAAATTAGTGATAAAGAACTAGAAATTCAGAAATTACGTGGCGAATTAAAAACAAAAGAAGAAACAACTAAAAACAAAGTAGAAAAAGAATTTAATAATCAAGTAAATCAAAAAGACTTTGAAATACAAGATTTAAAAAATCAATTAAAAGTTATTAAAACAAAAAATGAGTTGGATATAAAAAATAAAGTTTCAGAAAAAGAAAAGGAAATAGATAATTTAACAAATCAGTTAGAACTTCAAAAAAGTGAATATTTGATAAAAGAAAAGAATTTAAAAGAGTCTTATAATGAAAAATTAAAGGCTAAGGATGAGCAAATTGATTATTATAAGGATTTTAAAGCTAGACAATCTACGAAAATGATAGGAGAAAGTTTAGAAAAACATTGTAGTGATGAATTTAATAAACTTCGTCCATTGTTTAAGAGTGCTTTTTTTGAGAAAGATAATGATATTAAGACTGGTTCTAAGGGGGACTTTATTTATCGTGATTATGAAGATGGAATTGAGTTTGTTTCAATTATGTTTGAAATGAAAAATGAAGCAGATGAAACGGCTACTAAACATAAAAATGAGGATTTCTTTAAGGAACTTGACAAAGATCGTAGGGAAAAGAAATGCGAATATGCGGTTTTGGTTTCTTTACTTGAGATTGATAATGATTATTATAATAGTGGAATTGTTGATGTTAGTTATAAATATGATAAAATGTATGTTATAAGGCCTCAGTTTTTTATACCATTAATTACTTTAATAAGAGGATTGGCTCTTAACTCTTTAGAATATAGAAAGGAATTGAGGTTAGTTCAAAATCAAAACATTGATATTAAAAACTTTGAAGATAATATTAATTCTTTTAAAAATGCTTTTGGAAGAAATTATCGTTTGGCTTCGGAAAAATTTAAAAAGGCAATTGATGAAATTGATAAGACGATTGATCATTTGCAAAAAACAAAAGAGGCTTTACTGTCTAGTGAGAATAATTTAAGACTTGCGAATAATAAGATTGATGATTTAACTATAAAAAAATTAACTCATAATAATGAGACAATGGCTCAATTATTTGCTGATTTAAAAGAAGACAAAGTCGCATAGTTTAGTAAGGAGGATTGTGTATGAAACGGAGTGCAGGTATTGCAGTTTATAAAATGGAAGATAATAAGTTAAAGGTTTTACTTTGCCATTTTGGAGGACCATATCGTGAAAATAAAATGGGATCATGGTCTTTCCCTAAAGGTGAAGCTGATTTTAAAGAGTCAATACTAGAAACTGCTCATAGGGAATTTACAGAGGAAACAAATTTAAAAGTTTCGACACCTATTGCTTATCTTGGAGCAAGAAAAACAAGTCATAATAAGCTTACTATTATGTTTTATACAGAAGCTGATTTTGATCTTAGTAATTGTAAGAGTAATACTTTTACAATGGAGTTTCCAAAAGATTCTGGAAAAATACAAGAATTTCCGGAAATGGATAAGTATGCTTGGATGGATATTAATGAAGCAAAGGATAAAATTATTGGAAATCAATTATATTTTTTAAATAAGTTGGAAGATAAATTGCATAATTTTACTTTTTGACAAAAAGTGTATGCTAGTATATAGAAAATTGTGTTAGGGAAATATGAATACATTTTATATAGTTAAAATAATCATGGATATTGATTTGATAAAACAAGAAAGTGCATATTGGATGATGGAATGGTTTAGAATTTTATGTTTGCTGTTGAACGTTTAGCTTTCAATATTTTTAATATTTATAAAAAAAAGAGAAAGGTTCTGTATAATAATAGCTTATTTTAAACATTATTCTTTTATAATTTTTTAGTTAATATTTCATTTGCTTACTTAAAGTAATATGCTATATAAAACATATTGAATAAAATTGAAAATTTCTATGGAAAATGAAGATATCAATTATATAGGTAAAGTCACGATTTTAGAAAAATTGTTGTAAAAAAAAGAAAAAGTGATATAATATGTGTGTTACTTACTTTAGTTAAGTAGTTTTAAATATTTATTTTTATAGGGGGAAAAAATGGAAAATAAAAGAATTTATGTTTATTTTGATGCTAGTGTTCTTTATCGCAAGAAGAATTTGCCATTAGAGGTAGCTCTCAGAGGTCCAGATTGTTTTAAAAATGAAGATAACCGTAAGGATGCTCGTTTTTTGTTTAATCTCATAAATCATTTGCATGAATTACCTGAATCAAAGTATTATGGTTCTATGGAAAGCAAGTGGGACCGTTTGGAAGACTTAACTGATTCAATTAAGCCTTTTATAGGAGAGACGGAAGTAAATCAAATTGTGGGAAAGACTTCTGTTAGTAAACGTTCTGATTTTAGCACAATGCCAATTTTTTATAAGCGTATTGATATGATTTCTGATGTTGTTGCTTCTTATGTTGATAATATTCGAAAACAAGAGTTGGCAGACTTGGCATATTTTATTGATACTACTCTTGTGGGACCACTTTCATATGATGATTGTTATATAGACTTAGCTGGATATTATAAGGAATGTAGTAAGAATATTAATACTAGAAAGGAACTGCTTGAACATCTTTATACGAGTAATTGCAATTTAGACCGACTTGCTGGGTTTGCTAAAAACTATGGAATATCCATTGGTATACTTACGCAAGATGATCCTGTTATGAAAGAAGTATTAGAAGATTTATATCCAAATACTGAAATAATAGTTGTTCCAGATGCAAAATATGACTTCAAAAGAAAGAATGATCCAGCGTTGTATCAAAAGCTTGGATATGCTTTTAAGAGAGAAGAAGGTCGTGTTAATGAGCAACTTGTTTTGGTTGATGACAAAGAAGCAAATGTTAAGGCGGCTGGAGAAGGAAAATATTATAATTGGGAACCACATCTTTTTGAAAGAAATAATGATATTTCTTTAGATGACCAATTGGCTGGTATTATTTTGGATTTAATTGTGAAGCATGAATTGTCACCTAAATCTAAGGTAAAGGAACTTGTAGATAGAAATTTTGTATATCCAAAAGTTTTAAAGAAAAGAATTTCAGCATAGACTGAAATTTTTTTGCTAATTAATTATAGTAATTGTTCCATTATCTGAATCTAATTCTACTATCATGCCATCTTTTAAGACTTTAGTAGCGTTTTTGCAACCTATAAGACATGGCTTTTTTAATTCTCTGGCGACGATTGATGCATGGCAAGTAACTCCACCTTCATCTGTTATGATACCACCTGCTTCTTTCATAATACTTGTAAATTTAGGGGTGGTCATGGGAGATACAATAATATCTCCTTTATTGAATTTTATAAAATCATCTTTTGAATAGATTATTTTAACAGTCCCTTTACATTTTCCTGGATAGGCTGTAGTCCCATGAATTATTCCATCTGTATTGGTATCATAGTCTTCTACATATAAATCTCTTTTTTGGCAGAATTCTTTCATGTTTGGTTCATACATTTTTCCTTGATAATAAATAAAACCCTTAAGTCTTTCTTCTAAGATATTGGTGTTGATATTATCAATATTCATAATGTCCTCAAGACTTAGGACTGATATATACTTTTGTAGATTATCTGGTAATGTTTTCTCAAGAAAAATATCAATAGTATCTAAGATTTCATATAAAACGTAATCATATTTATTTCGATAAGTATATATTTTTTCTCTTACTCTTTCCGTAATAATCCAGTCTCTTCCTGCTATATTTGATATCGTATTGAATGGTTGAATATAAAGTAGGTCATTAGTTAATTTTAACAAGTCAATTTTTTCTTTTTTAACTAATTCTAGAATTTCTTCACATATTTTTGAAGCTTTATCTATTTTTTTAGAAAAGTCATCAAAATTATCATCAAGAGCTCTAAAAATAAGTCCAGGACTTTCTTCTAAAGAGACAATATTATAATATATTTCTGTTTTATGTGGTGATATAAAATAAATAACAGGATTTTGATAATATAAATCATTTGTTAAGTTTTTAATACCAAAATACTCGCCTTTACAATATATTTCAATTTGCCATAGTCTTTTTTGTCTTGTAAGCATATTTTTTATAGGCTCTTTTCTTGGAGTGAAAGCAGTAATTGGTCTTGCTTGAAGTATATATAGTTTATCTTTATAGCACCATTCTATATCTACTGGTTCTTGATATATTTTTTCGATTTTAAGAAGATATTCTTCTAATTCTGTTATTATTTCATTACTTAGCAAATTCTCTCCATCTTGAAAATCTATTTGTTTTGTTTGACGTCTTACTAGATACGTTGAAGGCGTTATTTTTCCTGATACTAAGTTTTCTGCTGTTCCTTTACAGGTTTCTATATAGCTATAGTTTTTACTTATCGAAATGGGGTTTATCGAAAATGCTACTCCAGAGAATGAAGCATTAATCATTTTTTGAATAATTACGTTCATACCAAAAAAGTTTATATCTTGTGTATCTGAATAGTTGAGTACATTATCATCATAAAGAGAGCACCAACACTTTTTAATTGATTCTAATATATTTTCTTTTGTTACATTGAGAAAAGAATTATATTGGCCAGCAAATGATTTTTTCTTACCATCTTCATTTTCTGCAGAAGATCTTACTGCAACCATATTTGTTTTTAATTTATCAAACTCTCGATATATGTTTTCTTTTAGTTTTTCACTGAAGGTTGCATTTATAATTTCTTGTTTAATTTTTAGAAAATCTTTTTTTATAATATCTTTATTTATTTTTTCTATGATATTATTTTCTTTTAAAAATTGTTTAAAAGTACTACTTTTGATAATAAAGAAATCAGGTACTGGTAAAAGATTTTCTTTTAAAAATATTAATGAATCTGCTTTTCTTCCTAAATTTATTTTTTCTTCTTTCATATAGAGTCCCTTTTATATATTAAATCCTTTCTTTTTACTAATATTATAGTACAACATTTCAATAATAATAGCATTAAATACTTCTTAAATTTTACAATTTCTTGTTAAAATATTATTTCCTTGACTGCATTTTATAGATTTTAGTATTATAATGATGTAAGGGGAGTGTAAAAGGTGGTAGTAATGTGAGGAGTTTGTGGAATAAAATTAATCATTTTATAAATAGTATTATGTTTAGAGTTATAGGATCTATTATAATATTAATACTCATTGTTACTTTTGTTATTGAAATATTAAGTTTTACAATCTTTTCAAGGTCAATTATTGGAATGTATAAGAAAGATGGGGAACAAGTTGCGAAAGAGATACTAACTAAAATCAATACAAATAATTTTGACAACTATTTAAAGGAAGAAAAAGAAGAAGAGTATTATAATGATTATATGAAATTAATTTTGTTAGGACAAATGAAAGAGGTTTCTCGTATTTATATTATACAAGTTGATGATAAATTTGAAGAATGTACTTATATATTTGATGCGGTTAATATTGATACGGCTGTCTATGATATTGGAGAAAAAGCAAAAATTAATAGTAAGAGATATAAAAGAAAGTTGAAAAATTTGTATTCGATGAAAAGGCCAAAAGAAAATTATATGAAAAGAAGTTCTAAAAATGCAGAGTCTTCTTATTTTACAACATTAGTTCCTGTAAAAAAAGCTGATGGTGAGATAGTAGGAATATTAGGCATACAGTATTCTATCAAAAAATTAGTTGTTTCTGGAGTTTCTTTTTCAATTTGGGCTAGTGTAATTACTATTTTAATTATTATTGTTATATCTATTCTTGTATATCGCTTTTTTAGAAAGAATATAGTATTACCAATTATTGATATTTGTGATGAATCTAAAAGATTTGCTAGTGAAAATACTATTGTTAAGGAAAAAATGTTGGAAGAAAAGTTAATAGAAGAGAATAGCAAAATAACAGAAATTAGAGAATTAGCACAATCTATTGATAAAATGGAATGTGATACAATTAAATATATTGATAATTTAACTATTGCTACTAAAGAAAGAGAGAGAGTAGGTACTGAATTAAAACTTGCTAGTGCTATTCAAAAAAGTATGTTGGCTAATGATTTACCGAATTCTTCAAGTTTTAATATAAGTGCTACAATGATGCCTGCTAAAGAAGTAGGGGGAGATTTTTATGATTTCTATATGATTGATGATAATCATTTGGCGTTAGTTATTGCTGATGTTGCCGGAAAAGGAATACCTGCTGCTTTGTTTATGATGATTACTAAGGTTTTATTAAAAACAAGAATGTCTATTTCTTTAACTCCTGCCGAGGTTTTAACTGTTGTTAATAAAGAAATTTATAAAAATAATCAAACCAATATGTTTATTACAGTTTGGTTAGGAGTTTTAGAACTATCAACAGGTATGTTAACATTTTCTAATGCGGGACATGAAGATATTGCTATTTATAGAGAAAAGAAAAAGTTTACTATTCATAAGAAAAAACATGGAATAGTGTTAGGAGCATTTGAAGATTATGAATATAAGAATTATCATTTGAGGCTAAATGGTGGAGACAAGCTATTTCTTTATACAGATGGGGTAGTTGAAGCAATGAATAAAGATGGTACTATGTTTGGAATTGAACGAATGCTTGAGGCACTTAATAAATCAAAGGATGATAAAGTGAGTGAGATTTTAACTAATGTGCAATCTGATGTGGACAAATTTGTAGGAGAAGCTACTCAATTTGATGATTTAACTATGTTAGCTATTGAATATATAGGAGTGGATAAAGAAATGAAGAAAACATTTAAGGCTAAAAAAGAAGAATTAGATACGGTCTTATCTTTTGTAAATAAGGCTTCAGCTGAATATTTAAATCCTAAATTTATGTCAAAGATTGATTTGGTCGTAGAGGAAATATTTATAAATATTGTTAAGTATGCTTATGGTGATGAAGTTGGTGATGTCGATATTGAGGTTAAAGCAACTGATAATAAAGTTGTTATTTCGTTTGAAGATACTGGGGTTGCTTTTAACCCATTAGAAATAGAAGAAGCTGATGTAACGTTACCGATTGAAGAGAGAGAGATAGGTGGTCTTGGTATATATATGGTAAGAAAAATTATGGATAATGTTGAATATATGCATAAAGAAAATAAGAATGTATTAGTTATTGAAAAAAATATTGATGTGGAGGGTTAGAATATGTTATCATTTGTAAAAAAGTTTAGTGAAAACGTTAAGAAATGTCCTAATGTGCCTTTGTTCTTTGATGATATTAATACAAAGGGAATCAGTTATGCTAAAATAGATGAAATATCTGCTAAAGTATACAATTATTTATCTTCTAAAGGAATTGGAAAAGAAGATTTTGTTTTGATTAAATTACCTCGTGGGGTACAACCAATACTAGCTTTAGTTGGGGTTTGGAAAGCTGGTGCAGCTTGTACGATTGTTGAGGATAATTATGCTGAAGAAAGAGTTAAATTTATTAAAGAAGATTGTAATTGTAAAATAGAGATTAATACAAAAGTGTGGGATGAAATATTAAAATTGGAGCCAAAAGAAGGATTTGTGGAAGCAGATCCACATGATGCATGTTTTGCTATTTATACTAGTGGAACAACAGGAAATCCAAAAGGGGTTTTACACGAATATGGAGATATTCCAAGGTGTGTTCAATCCGTTATGATTTCTAAGAATGAAGCTTTAGTTAGTAAAAATGAACATGCTGCATTGGTAGCTCCGCTTAATTTTATTGCTTCTATGTTATTTATTATTTATGTTCTATATAATGGAGTAGAACTTGATAAAGCTAAATTATATATTGTTTCTTATGCGGTATTAAAGAATCCAGTTGCTTTAAAGAAATTTATGTTAGAAAAGACAATATCTTTAACCTTTTTAACTCCATCTTATTTAAGAATGTTAAAGGGGTCAACTGGGCCTTTCTTAAAAACAATTATTGTTGGAAGTGAACCAGCTAATAATGTTTATATTAAGAATGTTAAAGCTGTTAATACTTATACAATGAGTGAAACTTGTTTCTTAGTTAGTATGTTTAAAATAGATAAGTCTTATGAAACTTGTCCTATTGGAAAGCCTCCATTTGATTTAGAAGTAAAATTACTTGATGAAGATGGTAATGAAGTAAAGGATGGAGAAGTTGGCGAAATCTGTGTTGATAATCCTTACTTTAGAGGTTATATTAATCTAGAAGAAGAAACTAAGAAAGCGAAAGCTTATGGTTTATATCATACGGGCGATTTAGCAAGAGTTGATTCTAATGGTAACTATGTTTTATTAGGACGTAATAATGACATGATAAAGATTAATGGTAACAGAATTGAGCCTGCAGAGATTGAAGCGGCAGTTAAACAAGTTTTGGGTGTTAGTTGGGTTGCTGCTCGTGGCTTTAATGAAGTAAACCAATCTTATATCTGTGCTTATTATAAAGACGATGTTACTTTTGATATTGATAAAGTTCGTGAAGAATTATTGAAGAGACTTCCTTATTATATGTTACCAGCTTACTTTATGAAGATTGATGAAATACCATTAAAGGCAACTGGTAAATTAGATCGAAAGGCTTTACCTGTCCCAGATACGAAAGATTTTAAAAGTAATTATGTTGAACCAACAAATGAACTTGAAAAAGTATTGTGTGATTCTTTTGAAAAAGTCTTAGGAATTGATAGAGTTGGAATTAAAGATGATTTTTATGAAATGGGAGGAGATTCTCTAAAGGCAATTGAAGTAGTTGTTGAAACAAAACTTCCTGGTATTAATGTTTCTCATATTTTTCGTGGAAGATGTGCTGAAGAAATTGCTAAGCTTTATGATGAATCGGTTGTTAACGATGATGGAATATCTATTGATCAAAAAAATGAAGAGTCGATGAAATTATCTCATCCTTTAACAACTGAACAGTTATATATGGTTGACTATCAATTATATACCCCTAAGTCTACAATGTATAATTTATTTACAATGTTAAAGGTTGATACTTCACTTTATGATATGAATGAGTTAGTTGAGGCTATTTATAAAGTGTTTAAAAACCATCCAGCACTACTTACAACTTTCCATTTTAATGAAGATGGTGATTTAGTTCAGAAATATAGTCCTGAAGTTTTAGAAGAAATTAGAGTAGAGCATGTTTCTGAATTTGAATTTTCACAAATAAAAGATAATTTGGTAATGCCATTTAAACTTATTAACTCTAAATTGTATCGCTGTCGTGTTTTTCAAACAGAAAAGGCTGGGTATGTCTTTATTGATATTCATCATTCTTTATTTGATGGAACATCTTTTAAAATATTGATGGCTAATATGGTTAAAGCTTATATGGGAATGGAACTTGATAAAGATTATTATTATTACATATTAGATAAAAGAGAAAAAGAAAAAGATTCCGATTTCTATAATGAGGCTCGTAAATATTATGAAAATAAATATGATGATGTTGAATGGTCTATTAAACCTAAAATTGATTTTGAATCTAGAGAAAATGAAATGGGAGAATTATTCTCTAAATTAAATATTGAAGATATGGAAATGTCCTTAATTGAGAAGAATTTTAAGATTAGCCGAAATGAGTTTTTTATAACGGTAGCTTTACTAGCAATAGCAGAATATAATAAAAAAGATAATGTAAAAATAACCTGGATTTATAATGGTCGTGATGATATGAATGCGATGAATAGTGTAGGGTTATTATTTAGAGATTTACCCGTTGCTTTGAAATTAAATAATAAATTAACAATTCGTGAATTATATCAAGATGTTCATAAACAAGTACAAAATGCAATTAAATATAGTTGTTATCCATATGAAGATTTAGATGCTGAAGTTGTTTCTGAAGATGGTGCCTGTTTACTTTATCAACAGGATATTAGAGATGGTGGAGATTTAGAGGATATGAATATTGAAATGATTCATGTTCGTCAAAATCAAGCTGCTTCACAAGCACTTCTTGATATTCAAATTCTTGATGGAGAAGATGGACTTGAAACAATGATAGACTATGCTGCTAGTCGATATAAAAAGGAAAGCGTAGAGAAATTTAAAGATATCTTTGTTCGAATTACACAATTGTTGTTACATCATACAACACAGGATGATATCACTGTTAAGGATATCAGAGAAAAAATTAATGGTAATAATAATATCTTTAAAATTGTTACAAGTATCTTTAGGAGAAAGGAATAATTATGACTGAAGAAGATAAATTGGTAGAAGATAGTGAGTTAAGTCAAGACTTTAACTTTTTCTCTTTAATGAAATTTGTTTTTCCTAGTATTTTTGCTTTTGTATTTATTGCTTTATATCAAATGGTAGATGGCTACTTTATTCAAAAGTTTGTTGGAGATTTAGCAATATCAACGGTTAATTTATATTTACCAATTTTATATCTATTTATTGCAATAGGGGTTATGCTAGGAACTGGAGCAAATGCTATTATTGTTAAAAAAGTTGGTGAAGGCGATTTAAAAGCAGCGGGAAAGTCTTTTTCAAATGTTCTCTTATTTACCCTTATTATTTCTGTTATACTTACTGTTATTTGTTTAATATTTCATGAGCCAATTATGTCTTTTTGTGGAGCGACTTCTGGAAATGTTGGATATTTAAGACCGTATTATATGATTATGACTACTTTTTCAATAGCGATTATTTTGCAATCTCTATTAGGAATTTTGATTATTGGAGAGGGAAAGTCTGTAACAGCAGCCGTTGTTATTATCGTTGGTGGAGTTCTTAATTGTGTTCTTGATTATATTTTTATGAAGCATTTTAAATGGGGAATTAGAGGGGCTGCAATAGCTACAACAATAGGGTATACTAGTACAATTGTATTTGCTTTTTATTATTATATAATTGCTAAAAAAAGTGCTTATAAGATTGAGTTTAGTAAATTGGATTTAAGGCAAATAGGTGAGATATCTTTTAATGGTTCATCTGATATGATTACTAATTTAGCTGGAGCTGTTACTTCAATGATTATGAATCATTTAGCCTTTAAATATTATAAAGAGATTGGGGTTAGTTCTTTATCTGTTGTTTTTTATTTTCAATTTATTATGGAATCAATTTTTTTGGGGTTTACTTCAGCACTAGAACCTGTTTTTAGTTATCATTATGGTAGTGGTGATATAGAGATGAGAAAGAAAGTCTTTTCTCTTTCTAATAAATGGATTTTATTAATTTCAGTAATTATTATTATACTTGCTTTTGTTTTCTGTGATAATATAGTATCTATATTCTTTGAACCTGGTTCAGAAATATATCAGATAACTCAATTAGGATTTAGAGTTTCTGTTTTAGCAACTTTGTTCTGTGGTTATAATACATTTTATTCTGGACTTTTTACAGCGTTTTCTAATGGATTAATATCAGCTGTTTTATCTATTACAAGAACATTTGTTGTTTTAGTTATTTGTTTATATTTATTATCATATTTATTTCAAGGTATGGGACTATGGGCAGCCTGGCCAGTAGCAGAGGTAGTAGCATTTATTGTAAGTGTTGTATTTATTTTAAAATATAAAAGTCAATATGAATATTTATAGGAGGTAATGTATATGAAAATGAATATTGAAAAGAAAGATAAAGAGTTATTAATTAAATTAGAGGGAAAGTTGGATACAAATACATCTGCAGATTTGGATGCTAAAATGTCTGAGTTAGATGGAATGGAAAAAGTTGTTATTGATATGGAAAAACTTGATTATATTTCATCAGCAGGACTTAGAGTTTTACTTTCTATGCAAAAAATTATGAATAAACAAGGTAAAATGACTTTAAAAAATGTATGTGAAAATGTTATGGATATTTTTGAAGTAACAGGTTTTTCAGAAATATTAAATATTGAAGATTAATATGATATATGTAAGCATAAGAAAAAAAGATGAAATTTCAATCGATGAAGATATTTCTTTTTCCAAAAACATTACAAGGGAGGAGAGTCGAAAAGCTTATTCTTTATTAAAGAAAATGATGGATTTTGTTGGGGTTGATTTTGATATTTCTAAAGTAAGAATATCTAAAAATGGAAAACCTTACTTTATTGATAATCGAATCAAGTTTAATTATTCTCATTCCACTCATTATATTGCTTGTATTTTATCTGATTGTGAAGTAGGAATTGATATTGAAGATGATTTTAAAATTTCAAAAGAGGCAGCTTTTCTTTATTTAAATCAAGCCTCTTTCAATTTGAGATATCAATGGGTTATGAAGGAGGCTTATTTTAAATTTAAGGGAGATTTTTCAGAAGATGAATTTAAAAAGCTAAGAGTAGAAGATATTGATTCATTTCATCATATTATTGAAAACGATAGATATCTTTGTGTTGCTTTTTGTGAAAAAGAGGATGATATTGTATTTTTTAGTTAATATAAAAAACTGATTAAATTTCTTTAACCAGTTTTTATATTGATAAAATTGATGTTGCTATTTGAAAATAAATTAGTAGTGCACAGGCATCAACGATAGTTGTAATAAAAGGACTAGCCATTACAGCTGGATCAAATCCTAACTTTTTTGCTACCATTGGTAAAGTACAACCAATTAGTTTAGCAAGAATAATAGTAAAGGCTAAAGTCGCACATACAACGATTGCTACAGGGGTTGTGACTTTGTCAATTAGTAATATTTTTATAAAATTACAAATAGCTAAAACAATTGCACAGCAAATTGATACTCTAAGTTCTTTCCAGATTACCTTCCATATGTCTTTAAATTCTACCTCATTTAATGATAAGGCTCTAATAATTGATACTGATGCTTGACCACCTGCATTTCCTCCTGTATCCATTATCATAGGGATGAATGCTGTAAGGATAGCACAAGCTGCTAGTTTATCTTCAAAACTTTGAATAATCTTTCCTGTAAATGTTGCAGATACCATTAATAATAATAACCATGGAATTCTTGATCTAAAAGTTTCAAAAATTGATACCTTGTTGTATGGTTTATCTACAGGAATAATAGCTGCCATTTTTTTCATATCTTCTGTTGCTTCTTCTTCTAAAACATCTACAACATCATCAATTGTAATAATTCCGACAAGTCTTTTTTCAGAATCTACTACAGGCATTATAGTAATATCATACTTTTTAAATATATTTGCTACTTCTTCTTGATCCATTGAGGTTGTAACATAATTTTCAATTGGATGTATTAGCTTTTTTATAATATCTGTTTTTTCGGCAAATAACAAATCTTGTATTTTAATAATTCCTTGAAGCTTTCTTTTGTTGTCTACAATAAATACATTATCAATTGTTTCATATTCATTTACTTTCTTTTTTAATGTTTTAATGGCATTTTCTACTGTTAAGTCTGATTTTAGTTCTGCATATTCTACAGTCATTAATGATCCGGCAGAATCTTCTTTATAGTTTAATAATTTATTTATATCTTTTCTTGTGTTCTCAGAGCACTTTTTTAATAGTTTATCAACGATATTAGCAGGCATTTCTTCTAATATATCAGCTGCATCATCAGATGCCATTTCTTCAATTAATTGTACTGCTTCTTTATCTGATAAATAATTTAATACATCTTTTGAAATTGTTGTGTTAAGTAGTCCAAAAACATCAACTGCAACATCTTTTTTTAATAATCGAAATAGAGTAACTATTTCTTTTGTAGTGAACTCACTAAGAATTTCTGCAATATCACTTGAGTTCATTTCTGATAATTCTGCTTTTAATATTTTATAACTTTTTTCTTCTAAAAGTCTTTTAATTCTTTCTTCCATAAATAACCTCCAAAAATGATAATTTTAATTTTCGACGAATATTCACACGGCTCCATATAAAATATCACTCCCTTCGGTTTTTTTTTCGTTATAGAATATACTCTAAAACTTAAAAAAAATCAACTTTTTTTTAAGTTTTTTTGCATTTTATGCCTAATTATTCTATATTAGACATAAGATATCTATATTATTTTGGAGTTTCTTATCCTATTTTAAAAATAAGTGGACTTAAATTTGTCTTATTGTTGGAAAGGATATATATGAGGTAGTTGCAATAGTCTATGAGGTTCATTTATGGGCGGTTGATGAAAAAATATGAAGGGTGTATTCCCTTAATATGTCAGGAATGATTGTAAATTTTTTTGATATGATATTAAAATTATTAGGAGGGGAGTATTTTATGGAGTATTTTTCTATATTAATGACTATTTTTTCTTTCTGTATCTTTTTATATGGATTTTACATTTTTAAAAGTAAAAATCCATCTTTACCATATACTTATCATGGTAAAAGAACAAAAGTGTATTATGAATACTTAGGTAAAATAACTATGGTTGTTTCACTAGTACCATTATTTAGTGGTATTAGTGGAATAATAACAAATAGTATCTTGATTTCTATGAGTGCTTTTGTAGGTGGTTTTATTTTAACTTTCTATTTATGTATTAAATATTTTCATGAATAAGAAAGTTTTTTAAATCTATGATATATTCTTATCTCTTGGATATAATATTTGTTTTTTTTATAAAAAGTGTATAAGTGATTGTACTAATTAGTATGGTTGTGATAAAAAAAGATAGTCCCAGTAATTTATAGGAACTATCTTCTTTTGTGTAGAGTTGAATTCTCTGCTAAGTTTTTCATTAATTCTTTATATCGCATATGTCCTTCGTATAATTCTTTACTATAAAATACTTTTCCTTCTTCCTCGTCATAGCAATCCTCAAAAGTATAATCTGCATCTAGAAATGGTTTAAAATCTTTTAGGTATTCATCTGCTGTTTTTAGTCGAATAAATTGTGAATTATTTGCAACATGTTTTTTTATATCGTTAATGTAGTCTTCAAAATTATCATAGTTTTCTTCTTTTGGTTCCATATTACGAACCCACTCTGGTGCATCCTCTGTATATTTTATTCTTTCTTTCATGTCTTGAATATATTTTTGATAACCGCTTTTAGTTTCTAAATCATACCTAGATGGATTTGCTAAATTTTCATCTCCAATAAATACTGCAATACGATTATTTGTAGCAGGGCGATGGATCGAAGTATATTGGCGTTGGGCATCTAAATACCGCTGAAATCCTTCTAGAGTATAATCGCCATCAAAATCAGGATTTTCATCTTGATTTATTGTTTTTGTTAAGCCTGGCTTATACTTGGAAAGAAATTCATCTAGTGTCATATAGCCTTCACGTGGAATATCTTGCATTGTAAGTTTAAATAACAAATTAGTAATTTCTTTCGAATTTTTGTTATTGGGGGATAATTTACTCCAAGGTGGAATTCTAATTACATTACTGCATGCAAGATAACTTGTATTCCTTGAAAAATTAATTTTATTTTGTCTTGTATCAGCTTCTTCTGCTGTAAGATTCCTAATCTCCTCTTGAATTTCGCTTAAAACTTTAGTATTTTTGTCGGATAAAGTACCTAAACTTATTGTTAATTCAGAATCAGTACGACTAATTTTATCTGGTCTTGCTAGAATATTCATACTCCATAAATACTTAATTATAGATGAAATATCCTGGCGGATGAATTCTTTTGGGTTAGCCATCATTTCTGCTATGGTTGCGAAATTATCATCGAAATTATCATTATAAGTGAATTCTTGTACTTCCATTTTTTCACCTTCTTTTTTTTTATCTTTGTTCTTCTTTAGTACCATTATATAATTTTTTTGACTCTATGTGAATCTTTTTTTTTATTTGTTTACATTTATGTTATACTTGTATTAAAGTATGAATGTAAGTTTTTGGAGGTTTTAAAATGTCAATTGTTGCTAGTTTTGCGGTTCCTCATCCACCACTTATTATTCCAGAAGTTGGAAGAGGGAGTGAAAAGCAAATTCAGAATACTATTAATTCTTATGAAAAGGTTGCGAAAGAAATTGCAGAAATAAAGCCAGATACTATTATTATTTCTTCACCACATACTATTTTTTTAAGAGATTATTTTTATTTATCAGCAGCGTCTATCTTAGAAGGTGATTTTTCAAAATTTGGAGCAGGTACTGTTTCTTTTCAAGAAGAAATTGATGTAGAATTAGTAGAGCAAATAAAAAAAATATCAGAAGAAGAGTCTTTTCCTGTTATAAATTCAGCAAAAGCCATTGAGCTTGATCATGGGACAATGGTTCCTTTATATTTTATTCGAAAAGTTTTAAAAAAATGTAAGATTATCGTAGTAGGGTTATCTCAATTATCTTTAGAAGAACATTATCACTTAGGGGAGATTATTTGCCGTGCTGTTGATAAATTAAATCGCAAAGTGGTATTTGTGGCGAGTGGTGATTTGTCTCATGTGTTGCAAGAATATGGTCCATATGGCTTTTCAAAAGAGGGCCCTATTTATGAGAAAAAAATTATTAATACAATGACATCTGCTAATTTTTCTGAATTGTTAAATTACGATACAAAATTATTAGATTTAGCAAAGGAGTGTGGACATCCTTCTTTTACTATAATGGGTGGTATATGGTCTAAAACAGAAGTAATTCCTAAGTTTTTTTCTCATGAAGATGTAACAGGGGTAGGATATGGTATTTGGTCTTATTATCCAAAAGAAGATTTATATGTATCACTAGCTAAGAGAACAATTGAGACTTATATTAAGGAACATAAGAAAATTGAAGTACCAAGAAGTTTACCAAAAGATATGTTAGAAAAAAGGAGTGGAGTATTTGTATCTATCCATAAGCTAGGACAATTAAGAGGTTGTATTGGGACTTTTCTTCCAATACAAGACTCTATTGCGAAAGAGATTATCGAAAATGCTATATCTGCTAGTACAAGAGATCCTCGATTTCCGGCTATCACAGATGATGAATTAAAGGATTTAGAAATTAATGTGGATGTCTTAACTACTCCTGAAAAGATTGATTCAAAGGATAAATTGGATCCTAAAAAATATGGAGTAATTGTTTCTAAAGATTATAAAAGGGGATTATTATTACCTGATTTAGATGGAATAGATACAGTGGATGAGCAAATTAGAATAGCCAAAGAAAAAGCTGGAATTGCAGCCAGCGAGGAGGTATCTTTAGAAAGATTTGAGGTTGTAAGGCATATATAAAAAATGTACAATTATTTTCTAGTTGCATTTTTTTTTGTTTGGAGCTAAGTAGTTTTGAATCCACTGTGCACATTCTACTTGTTCTGCAACTGTTGGTAATATAAAGAACTGAATGCATTTCTTTGTTAACTCATCAGCAGCAACTTGAAAATTCAAATTATGTGATTCTTGTTTTATTAGTTTAACAGTGTCTTTAAATAAATTACTTATTTCAGGAGTTATATTTTCTCTGTCTTTTTTATATTTTTCTTTATTTTCTTCTATATAATCCTTTGTTCTATTATTAAACGTTTCTAACATATTTTTAAATTTTTCGATTCCAATAGTTTTAATATATTGGTTCCATTCAATGTTGGATGGATTATTATTAGCTATTAAAGAAACACCTAATTCATTATTAATATAAGCAATAAAATTCTTCATAAGATTTTCCTCACTTTTTTCACATTGCTCTATATAGCCAGAAAAGTGACCGCCATGGTGAAAAGTACCGTATTCTAAATCATATTTGTCACAGAGTTCTAAGAAAGATTTTTTAATAATATCTTGAGTTTCTTGATCATGACTATTATCTTTTGTTTTTGTTGGTAGTGCTCCTTTTTCTGTTAAAAGCATATTGATTGCTAGTGTAAGGTCTCCTTTATAAACGATTAATCTTCTTTTGCTGGATATCCACTTTTTAATTGATTCTGTATCTTTTATTTTGTTATATTCATCTACAGATATTAACAGAATCGCATTTTTAGATATTTCTAGTGGTTCGTGAGCAACATCTAAATAGGCATCTCTTCCAGCTATACTAAAACCATATCCTGATTGTAAAAAGTTATCAATATCATCTATGATTGTAAATGGTCTATTAGGATCAACACCAGGATTATCACTTAGTTCTAATCCTAAAGCGGTATTTATGGTGAAATGTTTAGTAATCCGGAATTTTACTGGAAAGTATAAAGAGAACTTTTCTATTTTACTTGTACTTTGTGATTTAGGAGGTTTTTTTTCAAAAAAAAGTGAAATTACTGATCGAAATCCATGGGTAGATTTTTCTTTTGGTTCTTCTTCGATGGATACGTATGCAAGGTTTCGATATTCTCCATTAGTATCTTTTGAGTTTATTTTCCACTTAAATTCATCTGGAAAAAACGCATCATTTCTTATCAAAAAAAATTTAGAAACTTTTTTCTTTTTTTTAGCTTCTGCAATAAGTTTATTCAAATTTCTTTTATATTTTTCTATATTTATAGGATTTGTTGTATCAATAACATTATCTTCTATAATTGTTTCCAATTCTATAGGTTTCTCTTTTTCTAATTCCATAAAAAGCTCCTCATATTATTATCATATTTAGTGTATCATTATTTGTTTTTATTTTTCAATGTAAAATTATGATAATTTTGTAGAGATATTGCTTTTTAGATGATTAGAAGATATTATATTGTTAGTTTGTTGGATATGGAGGTGTGATAGTGGTTGATATTTCAGATAAAGCAGAAAATGTTAAAAATGTTTTTAATTCAATTGCAGCTGATTATGTTGGTTATTTTGGGGATGATTGGGAATTTTTAAACGAGATAGAAGAATTTTCTTTCATGTTTAAGCCTAATTCTACTATTATTGATTTAGGTTGTGGAAGTGGGTATATTACTCATTTTTTTAAAGATAGGGATTTTAATGCAATAGGAATAGACTTTAGTTCTGAAATGATAAATATTGCTAAGGAGAAATTTCCTGATACTGATTTTAGAGTTTATGATTTTCTTAAAATAAGTGATTATTTTGATAATAATTCAGTTGATGGAGTTATTGCCATATATAGTTTGTATTTTGTTCCTAGAGATGGATTCTCTAACTTTCTGCAATCGTTGTCTAATATTATGAAAGATGGAGGGAAATTTTTGTTTGTAACTCAAGCTGGCAATGGGGAGTGCTATGTTATGACGCCACTTATGGAAGAGTGTAATTTAAGTGAAAAAATGTATGTAAACTGTTATTCAAAGGAAGATTTAGAACATCTTTTGGAAGAAAATAATTTCGTTGTTGATTATTTTAAATATATAAAAGTTATGGATGAAAAAGAGGCAACAGATGAAGGAAGATATCTTGTTTTAGCAACAAATAAAAAGTAAGAGTAGGAGGTGATTTTGTGATTGATAAAGTTGGTGGTATTATACTAAATGATAAGAAAATATTGGTGCAAAGAAAGAAAAATAATCGTGAGGAATGCATTATTCCTGGTGGTAAAAGACACAATGAGGAAAGTGATTTTGAAACGTTAAAAAGAGAGTTGTATGAGGAATTATCTGTTAATCTTGTCAAAGCAGAGTTTTTAGGTGGATATGATGATATTGCTGTTTTCTCTGGTAGACCTATTCATGTTCAAGTTTATCTTGCAATAGTAGAAGGCAGTATAAAAGTCAATAATGAGATAAAAGAAGCTCTTTGGATTGATCGAAATTATAAGAATGAAGGGATAAAAGTTGGCAGTATACTAGGTGATCATGTTATTCCTATGTTAATTGATAATGGTCTAATGTAATATATTTTTATTATTTATGAACGAAAAAGTAAAATAAAAAACTGATATTTAGAATTTGTTTCTATTTATCAGTTTTTTTAAAATAAAATGTGGAGTTTTTTACCATTAGTAGTATTTTCATTTTTATTTATAAATATTTGATAGATAAATAATACTAAAATTAATATATCCAAAAATAGTAAGTTATATAGTCCTATATAAGAATCAAATATGGTAAAAAGGGTAATGTTTATAAGGCCAATTATTCTAATAAATATATTTCTTTTTAATATTGGAATAAAAGAGTATAAAAATAAATCTAATAGTGGTAAAATACTTATCCAAGTCTTTTTGATAGGTGAGAAAATCAAGATAGAGAGAAGTATAAATCCTAAAATACAAATATACTTTTTGTTTTTAATTTTGAAAGAGTCTATTAGAGAAATGATAATATCAAATATTGATACAAAAAAGCCTATCCAATTAAAAACAATAAGATAGCAGAGACTGGATATTATATTTGCCATATACGCTATTAAGATAATTTGCTTTTTTTCTTGAATTTTTATAATATCGAAGATAATACTTTTGGCATTCCATTTAAAAATTCCATAAAAATTTATTATCAAATAGACTATTGATGCCAATAACATTGATAATGAGTAATCTCCTGAAAGATGATGGATACTAGACCAGAGAATAACATCTATAATATTATTTATTAACCAAAGCCACCAACTCTCATTAAATTTAAGAGCTAATAAAATAACTCCACAAAGATTAATAATATTTGAAAAGGCATCTAGATAAGTGAATTTAGCTCCTGGAATTTTTTCGAGAATAAAAGCAAGTGATAGGCTTGTAATGATACAAGAGAAAATTAAAATAATTCTATTTTTAAATGAAAAGCTCCGTATTACAATATCTTGGTCTTGCTTTTTATTTTTTCCCCAATTGATAAACCCATATATTTGTAAAGGTGCAAAAATAAATACATAAAAGAAAAACATCCCATATATTTGATTTTTTAAAGCTACTATTCCCATTAAAAGATAGCAAATTAATCCATATATATAGTTTCTTCTTTTAAAGTTACTAGCAAGTAGAGCGTTTAAGATACTACTTGAAATGATTAAAACATTTATTAGTAGTTTCAATCTAATCACCTCTTTATAATAGTATATCATAATGATTAGGGACTTGTAATTTTTTTGTTACTTATATGATAAAGTGTGCTATTATATATAAATAAGAGGCATTACTATATGGAATATAAATTGTTAAGATTAATAAAAGCTAATGTAAATTGTCGGCTTTAGAAATATCTGAAATAGATAATTATGTTGATTTGGAAGTTTCAAAATATGTTGACAATTATTTTAATATAATGATTGATAATTCTGTAGTGGGTGCTTATTATTAATTGATAGCAATGATGGTGTATTGTTAGATGAAATATATCTTGAAAGAGATTATAGGAATAGGGGTATTGGAATTAGTATTATAAAGAATATTATGAGTAATAATGATATAATATATTTGTAGGTTTATAAAAAGAACAGTAAAGCTATATCTTTGTATAAGAAACTAGGCTTTAAAATTATTGATGAATCTGAGTCTAGGTATTATATGAAATACAATAGTCAAAAGAGAGAATTTATTTAGAGGGAATGAAAATATATGAGTAAAATAAAAGTATTAAGTAATGAAGATGTAAAAAAAATAATTAACTTGGATATTGCTATTAAGGCAGTAGAACGTGCTTATAAGCAAAAAAGTAACAATAAGGGTAGTGTTTGGCCTATAGTGTTTTATGAGTATGAGCATAATGTTTTTGATTTGGATATTCGTTCTGGTAATTTAGTGGATAGTAATGCTTATGGCTTAAAAATGATTTCTTATAATGAGAATAATCCTTCTAAAAATCTTCCAGTTGTTAATGCGACAGCTTTAGTTTTTAATGATAAGACGGGTGAACCATTAGCTTTACTTAATGCTTTATCAATTACTTCATATCGAACAGGGGCGGCGGCAGCACTTGCTGCTAAATATTTAGCAAAGAAAAATTCTAAAAATTTATTAATAATAGGCTCTGGTAATATTGCTAAGTATTCTGTGGCAGCCACTTTACATTTAATACCAACGATTGAGAATGTTTATATATATAATGCTAGAAGAAAATTGGATGAGAAAGAATTATTAGCATTTAAAGAAGCGGTAAATCAGTTGTTAATTGCTTCAAATTCAAATTTAACGGCTAACTTTATGCTTGTTGATGATATAAGAAAAATAACGGGTAGTAGTGATATTATTATTACTGCAACGCCATCTGATAAAGCTATTATTGATAGTAGCTGGGTTTTACCAGGAACTCATTTTAGCTGTATGGGAGCAGGTTTAGTAGGCAAACAAGAGATAGATGAAAAATTATTTTCTAGAGCAAAAGTTTTTGCTGATGATAAAAAATTGTGCCTCGAGCAAGGAGAAGCGCAGACAGCTTATAAGAAAAAAATAATTTCTTCTTTTGATGGAGAATTAGGTGATGTTCTTTTAGGAACCAATGCCGGTAGAAGTAGTGATAATGATATAACAATCTTTGATTCAGTAGGGCTCTTTTTACAAGATTTAGCTACTTCAATTGAATTAATAGAAGAAGCTAATCGAAAGAAAATAGGAGTAGAAATAGAGTTGTAAATTGAATTATTATTAATTGGAGGTTTTTATGAATAATTTGTTTGATTATTTTACTAGAGTAAAATTTAAGTATGATGATTTGAAAAGTATTTTAGATAAAATAGTTGAGAATTATCATTTTACTGAGGTAAAATCATATTATGTTATTGAAACTGGTTATGAAGATTTTAATGTATATATGGAAACTTTAAATAGTAAATATGTGGTTAAATTCTTTTCAAATGAAAGGTCTATGGAGAATATTCATCATTATATAAAAATAGTTGATTCAATTTCCAAACAAGATTATTTAAATGTTCCTAAAGTATTTAGAAATGGAGATAATCTTTTGGGTAAAGTAGACCAGAATAATAATGAAATATATTTTTTTGTAATGGAATACATTAGTGGTACAACCTTATATGATTTAGATAAAAAGATAGACTTAAAAACAATTATTAAAATAGTATTTGATGTTTTAAAATATAATTGTGTTAATAAAGACTTAAAAGATTATTTATATACAGATGAAGCTAAAAAGTTTAAGCAATATGATATGTGGGGTTATGATCATTTTTTAGAAGAATATAAAGAAAAAAGTAAATACTTATCTTTAGAAGATAAGAAAATGATAGAACCAATCGTTTATTATTATAGGGACATGGTAAAGCGTTATGAAAAATATGGTAAAAAGTTTAAGAACTTACCAGTTATGCCTCCTTATATGTCTGCTCATAATGATTTTATTTCTACAAATATTGTTTTAAAAAATAATGTAGAGCCATATTATATTGATTTTTCGGTATCATCTATTGCGCTTAATTTTGTTGATGTTGCGATATTTGGTTGTGATACGGTATTAAAAGATGGAATTACTGCTTCGGAGTATGCTAAGTATTTGAAAATAATTAGTTATATTTTATATCGAACTCATATTATGGAGTATAATTTATATCCGACAGCTGTTGCGGTGCAACATGCTATTCATGTGTTAATTGCTAATTACTATAAAGTACATGATGGAATTAATTCTTTGGAAAATGATTATTTTTTAAATCTTGGTAGAATAGGAATTAAGTATTTACAAGAGCAAGATTTAATTAATAAACCAGTTTTTAATTGGATTAAGAATGGTGATTGGTATGAAAGATCTGAACTTAGTAGAGTTTCAGAATATTCTAATATAAAGCAAGAAATAGAGGATTTGGGTTTAACTAATTTTATTGAAGATAATATAAAAGAATATTTCAAATTATATAATAGAAATAATAATGGTGAAGAATATTCTAATATTAAATTGGATGACTTATATCATAAAGGCTATGATTGGTTATATTCTTGTGTTGATAATGTTAAATCTAATGAGACTATAATGGCAATTTCTTTTTGTAATGAAAATGAATGGAATGGAAAAAAAGAAGAAAATTTGTGGACTAGGCTTAATATGGAGGCCCTTAAGAGGAATGTTTTTATGAAAAGGATATTTGTATATCCAGATAATAAAAAGAATCTAGTTGTTAATAATAAAGATATTCATCGATTTGTATCATATAAAAAGAATAATTTGGAACTTGGATTTATTTCTGAGTCTAAAATACGTGAAGTATTGAAAGAAAAATTTGCTAAGATATATCCTGGTGTTTTAGTATTCAATGATAATATAGCTTTTATTGATAATGTTAATGACCCCGAAAATAGAGGATATAATGTTTTTGAAAAGGACAAAATCAAAGAATACTATGATATTTATGAAATTGTAAGAAAAAACTGTGACTGATTTTATATGCTTGTTAGGAAGGTAATTTTTATGGGTAAAAAACTGTATTTTCAAAAATTTGAATTTAAGAAGTCAAATTATTTATTAATAATAATGTTGATGTTCTTCTTTACTTTTTTTCTTTTAGTTGCAATTTTTGGTAATGGAGAAAAAATGTTTTCATTAATTTTATGTGGTATAACATTTTTATTATTACTTTATTTTATTGTTTATGTTATATTTTCGGTGAAAGGAAATAAAATAGATATTTATGATGATCATATTGAAATAAGTGTTTTTAAGCTAGGCTTTTTTAGATGTTATAATCTTAGATTGTCAGAAATTGAGAAAGTTGAAATTTCTGATGAACTTGGTTGGTCTATTTGTTTTTATTTAAAAAATAGAAAGAAAATTAAATTTTTGGGAGTATATTTACCTGAAGGTAAGGGTATTTTTTATGAACAGAGAAAGTTTAGTAATGCTTTGAAAAAGGTTGGGTTGTAGAATTTATAGATTGGTGGTGATTTAATTGATTGAAGAAATTATAAATAAAAATCTTAAAAGAATAGAACATGATTTAGAGGAAATAGAGGGAATTCAAAAAATAGATTTTATTGATCTGTTTCCTATTAACCCGGAACATAGAGAGTCATTAGACCATGAGGCTTTGAAAATTGCTAAAATAATAGATAAGACAGATAGAGGAAATTATTATTTATTGAATACGCCTTTAAAAACTAAGTATGGTGATTTAAGATTATTTAAAGTTCGTTTTTATGATGAAACAAGAACTAATTGGGAAGCAGCAGCAGATTTTTTAGTGGAAGATAGAAAAAAGTTAGAAGAGAAAGCTTTAACTGATTCTAGATTTACATATATTACAAGACCAAAGTGGGATGCAATAGAATTTAGAACGAATAATACTTTGATTTATTTTTTGAAACCGTTGATTTCGGAATTATATTCAGATGTAATGTGATAGATAGAAAGGTGTTATTTTTGGGGGAGTTATGGATTTTTTTGATGAATTAAGGAATCTGGAATTTAGACGAGGCTCATATGGGACTTTTGAATTAGGTCGATGGGATGAATTTGGAAAATGGGTAATTGATCAATCTATGAGTACTTTACTTGGTTTGAACTCAATGGCATTGACACCAGATAAAGAGCAGATGAAGAATTTAGCTTGTATGTGCTATTTATTTGGATTGTTCAATAATTATATTGATCATTTTGTAGCTGTTCCAGCTGGCTATATTGCTAGTTTTTCATACGAAGGTGTTTTTTTATCCTTTTATCCACAATATATAATAGAGCAAGCAAAAGTGCTATGCAGTTTTAAAAAATCCTTTTTAGAACAATGTGAAAGATGGGCAGATTCTAAATTTTATGAAAAAGTTTTAGAAATATTGTCTACAGGTGATTCCCTTTTTAATATGGTTTCAGATATAGTTTCCCTTCCAAAATCAGATAATATTTCTAAACGCTTAGATAATGCTTTAGCGACATTTTCTAAAGTGGATTTAGATAATTGTGATAAAAATGATTTTATTTTAGAGAGTATTATTTCAGATGGCGAAGAAGAATTGAGTGAATTGTCTTTGGTTAACCAAATAGTGAAAAATTCTGATATTAAAACTAACGAAGCATTAAAATTCTTAGAACTTTATGATATGGGTAGTGGCCATTTTGATTGCAATAAAATAAGGAATTCTAAGAAAGTTTTTGATAATATAATGGAAGACTTTATTTTGAACGGATATTATATTTATAGGGGAAAAGATCGTGATGGTAAACTTATTAATCAAGATTGGATGATATTAGATCGTTGTAGTAGAATTTTGGAATTAAAAAAGTTGTTAAAAGAAGCGGTTCCTGATAAAACAGAATGGGATTATATTGATGATATTATTGATATATTTAATATATGCTCAACAGATTATACTGGTCCTGTCGTTTCTGAAATTTTAGCTAATTTGATTAATTATGATGTAAAAAAAGTTGATGAGGTTATTCCTACACAAGACTTGAATGAAAAAAAGAAAATTAATTCAAGAAATTGTCCTTTTGGTGTGGCTTTTAGAGAAGGGAGAACTAGAAAAAAGTCTCGTTGTTGTTGAAACTAGAAATGAATTAAATAGTTATTTGTTTGTTGTTTTAGTGATAGGTATTTACTTTTATTTTTAAAATGTTATAATTATCATCGTTAGAGGTGATACTATGGAAATTATTCGAAAAAATTTTAATTGGAACTATACTGACTTTTGTAAGGCCTTATTAGGTTCATTATTATTTTGTTTTGCAATAAATTTTTTTGTAGTTCCTAATCATTTATATACAGGTGGAGTACTTGGTTTATCTCAATTGATAAGAAGTATAGTGGTTGATGTTTTCAATTTAGATATTTCGTTTGATTTTAGTGGTATTTTATATTATTTAATTAATATTCCATTATTTGTTATTGCTTATAAATTTGTTGGAAAAACATTCTTTTTTCGCACACTTTTTGCAGTATCAATTCAGACGTTGATGCTATCATTATTGCCTAGTGTTAGATTAGTTGATGATCTTTTAGCTAATGTGGTTATTGGTGGACTTCTAGGTGGGGTCGGAGTTGGAATGATTTTGTCAAGTGGAGCTTCAACTGGTGGGACAGATATTGTTGGGTTAGCTTTAGCTAAAAAAAATAATCATTTTTCAGTTGGTAAGTTAGGAATGATAGTGAATGCGCTTATTTATATGGTAGCTGGTATTCGGTATGGTTTGGAAATAATGATTTATTCAATAATATATTCAGCAGTAGATAGTTTAATGCTTGATAAGATGCATGAACAAAATATTTGTTCAACAGCTTTTATTTTTTGTAAAGAAAATCCAAAAGAAATAAATGATTATATTAAAAATGAATTAAATAGGGATTTTACATATTGGCATGCAAAAGGTGGGTATGATGATTCAAAAACCTATATTATTTATACAGTATTAACAAAATATGAGTTGATAAAATTGGAAAGACATATGAAAGAATTTGATATTCAAACTTTTATGGTAAAAAGTGAAGGTATTGGTGTAAAAGGACAATTTGAAAAGAATTTTTGAATTCAAAAAACACAAGATTTAAAGTTGAAGTCTTGTGTTTTTATTTAAAAAATATATTTATTATTATCCAATTACTTGAGTTTTTTCTAATTCTTTTTCTATTTTTTCTTTTATTTCGGTCGTATAATTACGAACTACTAATCCTAAAATTAATGGGACAATAGTGTGACATAATAACAATGCTATATATCCTAAATAATCCCATCTGTAGAAGCCTCCAATTGTTTCTCTAGCAGCGTTCATAGCTGGGGCAAATGGCATAAATGGTTGCATTAGTTGGAATCCTTTTGGTAATAATTCAACTGGGAATGTACCACCAGAACCAGCTACTTGTAATACCATAATAATTATTATTAAAGCTTGTCCTATTTTGCCGAAAGTGATTGTGAATGAATAAATAATTAGTGAGAATACTAAGCTTGATAACATTAAAGTTAATAGGAATAAGAACCAGTTTGCTGTTTGGACTTGTAATATGATATCTCCAATTCCGATTATTAATCCTTGTATCATCGCAATTGATCCAAATAACATGAATCTACCAAAGAACAGTTGATATGGTTTTGCTTTTGTTGTCTTTTTACTTTTTTTCATGTCTACTTTTAAAAGTGACGTTAATAAAGTTGCACCAACCCAACAAGCTAAAACTGAATAGAATGGAGTCATTTTTGATCCATAAGTATTAATTGGGTATAAACTAATTTCTTTTGTATCTATTGGTGAAGAAATAAAATCAGCTATTTCTTCTGGTTTGTTTTTTAATAAATTAACGATATTATTATATAATTGGCTATGCTTTGTATCTTTCATAACATCTATTAATTTATCAATATCTGCTTCAAAATCTATTAGAATCTTATCAATATTATTATTTAATTGGCTACCCGTTATTAAGGCATTAATAATGTATTGTAGAGAACTATCAACATTATTTAAAGAACCATTGATGTTCATTAATGTATCAGTAGCATTGTTCAGTTTTTCTGATGCTTTTTTATAGATTTTACTTAATTCTGGTTTTACATCATTTTGAAAAGTTGTTTTTAATGATGTAATATTACTATTCATATCATTTATTTGTTTTTTGATATCATCTAAATCTTTGATTGCTTGATTTGTGTTAGAAACTTTATTTTGTAGTTCTTCTAATTTCTTTATATGATCTGTTACTTTCTTTTCTAAGTTTTGAATACTTTTTAATTGAATAATGCTATTAATAGATGTTAAAGTGTTATCTAGTCTTCTTATAACGACTAATGATTTATCAAGCTTATCAGATATTTTTGCTAAATTGTCTTTGGCATTTGTGGAATCTGTTTTATTCATAATGTCTAAGGTATCATTAATAATCGTTTCTGCTTCTTCTGTGATTGCTACTAAATCTCTTTCAATATTGTCATAGGTAGAATCAAATGATTGAGCAGCATCTTTCATGTCACTGATTCCTTGTTTTGTTGTATCAGAAATATTTGAAAGACTTGGCATAATTGTTCTGATTGCTGCTAAAGATTGTTCTGTTGTACCAGCTGCTAAATTTGCAGTTTGTAATAATATTCTTACTTGTTCTACGCCTTCTTTTGTTGTTTGTAATTTGTTAATTAATTCGTCTGTTGTTTCAACGCTTTTTGTGATAACATCAAGGTTTTCTGCTTTTACCATTGCTTTATAAACAATTGTATTAACAAATGATTGGTTTATGCCATTTTGGATTGTGCCAATTGCTTTGTTTACAATTATTGGTGCAATGGCATTTTTCTTGTTATTTACGTAAAAATCAAATTTTGGTTTTGATATTTCTTTTTCATCCATAATTGTTACTAATTTTTGGCTGAAATTTTTAGGTATGATAATAGCACCATAATATTTTCCTTGTTCTACTTTTTTCTTAGCGTTTTCTTTATTGGTGAAAATCCATTTCATATCTTTGTTGTTTTTTAATTTTTTTTCAAGCTGATCACCGATATTTATTTTTTCATCAAGAATTATTGTTCCCTCATCTTGATTAACAATAGCTACAGGAATGTTTCCAGTATTATCATAGGGACCCCAGTTTGAGTCGATATTTAGCCAAGCATAAATACCGGAAATAAAAATCATCCCTATAATGATAACTATAGCCATTTTACTTTTAGAAATTCTTTTTAAATCATCTAAGAAAAATTCAATTATTTGTTTCATTTTTTTCTCCTTTTTTCTTTTTTTTGCCAGTTTTTATATCTAGAAATTGGCTGTTATTATACTGCTTTTTTGTTTAATTGTCAATTAGAGTCTTGACCATTATTACTTTAAAGAGTAAATGCAATTTATTTTAATTTATATTTAAAAGTTGCATTTAGTCTAATATTATTTTTTAATATACCTTA
>CACZQK010000010.1 GCA_902783315.1 uncultured Erysipelotrichaceae bacterium
CTAAATTTATCCTAGAAAAATCATCTACTATATCATGAACAAGCAAAGAATCTTCTTCATCTAAACACTGCTTCTTTTTTTCACAACATGCCCATATGAACTAATTTTAAAAACAAATCTATCTTTATCAGAACTGGTTAAAAAAACTTTTCATTCATTATATCCAAATAACATCTCTAAAATCTTCTCATATCTTTCTTTATATTTTACTTTTCCATATGGTGATAATTTTTTAAAATCAAATTCTAATTTATTTTTAATAAACTTTTTTGCTTGAGTAAAGTCTAATTTTAACATAGTAAAAGCTAAATAATATAAAGTAGATAAATCATCAAAATGTGATACTGCATCTGCATCTGCTACTATTTCTTCTTCTACTGAACTTTTTGGATTATCTTGGTGATTATATATACATCTTTTGACATGCTCTATTTTTTCCTTAGGATAATTATATTTACTTAATATTTTTTCTGCAATTTCTGCTCCATATTTGTTATGTTCTTCTATAGGTCCTACTTCTTTAATTCTTGCTATATCATGCAAAATAGTTGCTAAATCCACAATTTCTATATTTGCCTTTCTCTCAATTGCTAATTCATGTCCTCTTTCATACACTAACCTAATATGATTATTCCAATGATCAAAATTTGTTTTATTTTTATTTTCATTTGTTATTTCTATCATTTCAGCTTTTACTTTTTCTATTATTTCTTTCATAACTTCACTCCCTAAGTATTTATTTTTATATAAATATATCAATATCCTAAAACACAATCAAACATAACTACTTTATGATATATTCCCATCCTGGTTGCCAAGCTTTAGACTTTCTCCAATCTTTTTCAATAGCTTCTTCCCAAGTAATACCTTTAGTAATCACTTCAAAAGCAAATTGAGGTGCCTTATGAGCAACTACTGCCACTGTTTTACCATCATAATTTTCCTTTAAATAATGGCAAAAATCTCTTACTCTTTTCTCTACATCCTTTAAAGATTCTCCATTTGGAAATGACTCTGTAATATGATTTTCATATACAACCAAAGATGAATTTTGACCATTTAAATCACCATAGTTACATTCCCGTATTCTACTATCATTCAAAATTTCTTTTAGCCCTTTAAAAGTATAATTTGCAGAATCAATTGCTCTTTTTAAATCTGAGGATATAACTAAATCTATTTCATCCAAATTAATTTGTTCCTTTAAATCTATACTTTGTTGAATTCCTTTTTCAGTTAATTCTCCTGGAATCCACCCTGTTGATTTATGTTCAAGATTATCTGTTGTAGTTCCATGAACAAAATATATTACTTTTACTGCCATAGTATCACTCCTAAACTTTATATAATTCTAACATTTAATGTATTAATAATTATACCT
This sequence comes from uncultured Erysipelotrichaceae bacterium, assembly GCA_902783315.1. Taxonomy (GTDB): domain Bacteria; phylum Bacillota_I; class Bacilli_A; order RF39; family UBA660; genus UBA3789. Next base: position 1,382 of record CACZQK010000010.1, read on the forward strand.
AATAAGATTTAAATTGTCATTATAATAACCACATTTAAATAAAATATAATTAAATAAATTAACTTCAATTAAACTATCTAAATATAATTATTACTACAATGATTTAAACCATTAGTTTAATTGACATCATTAGTGCTTGATGATATTATAAAAATTGAAAAAAACATTAATTGATATAATTATAGGAGGTATTTATGAGTCAATATAATTTAGGTGGTAAAGGAAGCTCTTTAGTTAAATTACAAGAACACAATTATAACGTTCCTAAATTCTTTGTATTAGACACTAGATTTTTCGATGAATTTCTAGAAGAAAATAATATTAAAGATAAAATTGATAATTTATTAAACCAATTAAATCTTGATAATTTTATAGAAATATCTAAAAAAATAAGAAGTCTCTTTAAAAATACTATAGTTACTCCATCTATAAAAGAATTTATTAATGAAAATATTAAAAATCTTCAAACGACAAATTACGCAGTTAGAAGTTCTGCTAATATCGAAGACAGCAAAGATAATTCTTGGGCAGGATTATTTGATAGTTTTTTAAATGTCCAAAGAGATGATATAGAAGCTAAAATTATTGCTTGTATGGAGTCCTGTTTTTCAGCTAGAGTATTAGTTTATAAACTAAAAAACAAAATCAATATTCCTATCAAAATGGCCGTAATTATCCAAGATATGGTTAATAGTGAATGCTATGGAACACTATTTACCAAAGATCCTATAACAGGAGAAGATATTATTCAAATAGATGTAGGTCTTAACACTGTAACACATTATGAGATTAAAAATAATGCTTTATATGATGTTAATGGAAATATTATAGAAAATAATTCTTTTTTAGAACTTGGTAAAATAGCTAAAACTATCGAAAAATTATATAAAACAGCAGTAGATATTGAATGGATTATTGACGATAAAGGAATCCATTTATTACAAGCAAGACCAATTACAACAATAAATGATACAATTACAAAAATTGTTGAATATGCTAAAAATGTTAAATGGAATTTTCATGTTACAAGATTAGTTCTATATTTTGTTAAATATTCTAATATTGTTTTGGGAAGAACAAGAGAAAATATAAAAAATGTTTTGAACCTAGATTTAAAACCTGATAATATGTTAATGCTTAATGGACGAGAATATCATGAAACTACTACTAAAGATGATATCAATAATTTCTTTGAAAAGTGTTTCAGTAAAGATAACCAATTTTTTGAAAAATATGCTGATAGTGAAATAAAACTATCCGAAGAAATTGAAGAATATATAAAAGACTTATCATCTAGAAAAGATAATCTAAATGTAATAGAAGAATTTGAAAGATTTAGAAACAAATTTGTTAAAACAGGAGCTCCTTTTAGTTTAATACCAGATGATTTTTTAGAAATTAAAACAAAAAAAATTCTTGAGAAAGTAGTAAATGATAAGGAAGATATTAATACTATCTTTAATATCCTATCTACTTGCCCTAATCCCGAAAAAATATCCTATAATGAAGAACCTTTAGACTTATTAAAAATAACTAAGCAAATAAAAGAAAATCCAAAGTTAAAAGAAGAATTAATAAAAAAACATATGGACACTTATTCATGGATGAAAGGACCTATTCTGATTGAAGAACAAGCTTTTACTTATAAAGATTACGAAGATAGAATTAACTACTTAATAACAACAGACATCGATAAAAAGATAGCAGATATTTTAAAAGCTAGAGCAGAAAGAGAAGAAGAAATTACTAAACTTATTTCTAAATATCCATTTACAGATGATGATAAAAGTATGATTCATTCTATGAGAAGATTTGTATTTTTAAGAACCTTTATGGCTACTATTCAAGACAGATTATTTTTCTTAGGTAGACATACCCTATTTGCACAAATAAGTAAAGAATATAATATTCCAAAAAAAGAATTACTTATGCTAACTGCTAATGAAATTAGTGAATTATTAAAGAATCATAAAGTTGACGATTATATTAAAATAGCACATGATAGAGAAAAGGAATACTCTATTATTACAATTGATGAAAAAGTGACATCTTTTGCAGGAGATGAAGCACAAAAAATTGATAATATTCTTACACGATATATAAAAGTACAAAAAAGAGAAGAAAAAACACAAAAAGTTGAATCATCTGACAATATAGTTACTGGAATGATTGCTAACATGGGATGTATTACTGGTAGAGCGAAAATACTTAATTCTTATGAAGACATTTCTAATGTAAATATTGGTGACATCATTATTTCTACTATGACTCTTCCTAATTATATTGCAGCTATGGAAAAAGCCAGAGGCTTTATAACAGATGAAGGAGGAATTACTTGTCATGCAGCAATTCTTTCTAGAGAATTTAATGTTCCATGTATTGTAGGAACTATAAATGCCACGAAGATTATTAAAGATAACGATTTAATTGAATTAGATGCTAATAATGGAATTGTACGCATTATAGAAAGGAGCAAAAAATAATGGAAGTATATGTAGATAATAATGCTACTACTAAAGTTGATGAAGACGTTTTAAACGTCATGTTACCATATTTAAAAGAAAACTTTGCTAATCCAAGCAGTTTATATGAAGCAGGAAAGCAAACAAGGAAAGCTATTAATGAAGCCAGAAATAGTGTTGCTAAAATGTTAAATGCAGAAGATAAAGAAATTATCTTTACCTCTTCTGCTACTGAAAGCAATGTAACAGCTATTATGAGTGCTGCTAGAAATAGTAATGGCAAAAAAAGAATTATTACTTCTAAGATGGAGCATGCTTCTATTTTAGAAACAATGAATTATTTAGAAACTCAAGGCTTTGATATTATTTATTTAGATGTTGATGATAAAGGAAGAATTAATATTAAAGATTTAGAAAAAGCTATTAATAAGGATACCTTCTTAATAGCAATAATGCTTGCTAATAATGAACTTGGTAATATTTACCCTATCAAAGAATTTTGTGAGATTGCACATAAACATAACATATTATTCCACTGTGATTGTACACAAGCTGTGGGAAAGATTAAAGTTGATGTAAAAGACCTTGGAGTTGATACTTTATCCTTTTCAGGACATAAAATACATGCTCCTAAAGGTGTTGCTGCATTATATATTAAGGAAGGTACTCCTTACACTCCGCTAATCTTTGGCCATCAAGAGAATAATCACAGAGGTGGTACTGAAAATGTTCCTTATATTGTAGGTTTAGGAAAAGCCGCTGAAAAAATAGTTGAAGATAATTTTCAAAGTACCGCAAAAGTAAAAGAATTAAGAGATTACTTTGAAGAACAAATCAAAAGTAAAATAGATAATATTCATATTTATGGTGACATTGATAATAGAATTCCAAACACTTCAAACATTGCCTTTTTAAATGCCAATGGTAATGAACTTGCTATTATCTTAGAGGCTAGTAACATTAACTTATCAAATGGTTCTGCTTGTAATACAACTGAACCCAAACCATCAGATGTATTAGTAGCTTGCCAAGCTAATTTAAAAGAATACTATCCAATTAGAGTAAGTTTTGATACTAATAACACCAAAGAACAAGTTGATTATTTTATTAATAAACTTACATTAAATGTAAATATGCTAAGGAGGAAAAATAATGGCAATTCTAATTAATTATAAAATATGTGATAATGCACCGGAGTGCCTAGCTCCACCTGTCTGTCCAACCGGCGCAATAATTTGGAATGAAGAAAAGAAAACTCTAGAAATTGATAATAGTAAATGTACTTCTTGTGGCCTTTGTATACCAACATGTCCTATGGAAGCTATATTTTTAGCAAAATCAGACGAAGAATATAATCAAATAAAAAAAGAAATAGACGAAGATAAAAGAACAAGAAAAGATCTCTTTGTAGACCGTTATGGTGCTATGCCTTTAATGGAAGCCTTTATGGCAGATGAAGAATCTATGAAAGATAAAATCGAAAGAGATAATTTAACATTTATTGAAATTTATGATGCCGAAAATGTAGAGTGTTTATTAAAATCAATACCCCTAAAAGAAATAACACAAGACATGCCAAAAGATACTAGATATTACAAAATTAACTATACAGATAGTTTATTAAAAAAGTATGACATAAAAACATTACCTTCTCTCCTACTTTTTAAGAATAAAAAACAACTTGGTAAAATAGAAGGTTATTATCCAACAGATGAAAAAGAAAAATTCTTATCACTAATTAATGACATCGTAAATAAGAACTAATTAAATTCTACCAGTAAAACTGGTAGTTTTTTATTAAAAAAAAGATGAAATATAATTCCACATCTAATTCGTTATCTTATTATATATTACTTTATCGTTATTATTTCTATACCATTCTTTTTTAACAATTCTGCAGTAACACCGTCCCCTTCTGTTACTGTATGTGTAAATGTTCCATCATATATTCCATCACTACCACATGACGGACTTCTTAATTTTAATAATGCTTTTTTTACATTATATTTTTTAGCTAAAAATAGTACTTCCTCTGCACCTTTTCTAAATTGTTCTGTAACATCTCTTCCATCGGCAGTAATTACCCTATCAGCTACTCTTTCAGCTCCAATACGTGGAGTTGGAAGACCTCCCATAATTTCAGGACAAATAGGTATCACACTATAATCTTTTAAAAATTCATCAATTTCTTTTGTATAGTTATTTTTGCCATCAAATCTACAATTAAGTCCCAATAAACAACCACTAACTAGTATTTTCTCTTTTTCCATTTTATTACCCACCTCTACTATTGTTCATCAATCATTTCTATAGTTCTTACATGAAAACCATTATTCTCATAAAATTTTACAGCACTTTCATTATATCCTAAGACAGCAATCTTAATTCTTTTGCAACCAATGCTTTTTAAATAAGTTCTCATACCATCTAATAATTTCTTACCAATATTTCTACCTCTATACTCTTTAGTAACAATAAGTTCAGTTATTCTCCCTATTTTAGGAGCATTAAAATCAAAATTATTCATCTCATCATTATTAACAACACCTACTATTAAGCCAACAATCTTTCGATTTTCTTCAAATAACAAAACTTTCCCATTATATTTGCTTACATCTGTCATAGTTTTTTGAAAATACTTATCTTTATAATTATCACTAACAACATAATACTTTTCTTTATCAATATTAGTTATATGCTGTTGCAATTCTTCTAATAAACATTTAATTTGTTCATCATATTTTGTATCATATTCAACTATCATTACCTTAATTCCTTTTCTATAATCTTTTTTATTTCATTATTATAACATTCTAATAAACAAAAATGATTCTACTATATTTCAATAATTCAATTTATCATTTCATATAACTAATTAATAAATTAATATAAAAAAGTAATTTTAACGTTCTGTAAAATTGCTTTTTATACTATTAATATTTATAAAATCCTTCCTTAGTTGAAACACCAAGTTTATTTTCTGAAATATATTTATTTAATATTTCAAGCATCCCCTTAAAATTATATGGCATCATCATTTTTTTTAAAAATGGTTTAAATAGTCCTGGTACCTTTTGATACTGTTCAACAATATTTTTAACAGTTACAAGTCCAACAATATCCATTATTTGGAAAGGTCCCTTAGGAGCACCTGTTCCAAGAGTCCATGCTTTATCTATGCTTTCACAATCAGATATCCCATTCACCATTAAATCAAAACCACTAAGTAAAAATGGTACCAACATAGAATTTAATAAATAACCATTCTTTTCTTTCCTTAAAGGCAAAGCAACCATACGAATAGCATTGGCAAATTCAATAATCTCATCAAAATATTTTTTATCTGTTTCTTCATGAGCCATAACTTCAGCAGTATTCTTCTTCCAAATATTATTAGCAAAATGAAGCGATAAATATTTACTAGGTCTACCAGTATACTTTGCAAAAGTCGATGGTAACAAAGTTGATGAATTAGTAACAAGAACTGTTTTTTCAGATAATGTTGGAGCCAACTTCTTATAAAACTCTATTTTAGCATCTGTATTTTCTGCCATTGATTCTATAACAAGATCCGCATCCTTCATAGCTTTATTCATATCTATTTCTAATTTTATAGTATTATAAGCATTTTCCACTTTTTTGACACATTCATCATAATTAAAACTGTCAAAATCAGACAAACCACAACACCAAACAGATTCAGACTTTTCTGTATTCATTAATTTAAGGGCTTTCAAATAAGCCTCTTTTAAACTATCTAATTTTGGTTGAGTACGCGTTTTACTATCTTCACTTCTTAGCCAAATTGTCACATCAAAACCACAATATGCTGACTGAAATGCAATCTGACTTCCCAAGACACCTCCACCAGCAACAACAACTTTTTTATATTTCATAATTTCACTCCTCTGATTATACAAAAATTATATCATATATAATACTAATTAGTAAATAAATGTCATTTAAGAAATCAACTATCTGTTGCCATCGTTACTAAAATCATATTCTTATCTTCATCATATACCCCAAATTCATATCGATAATCAGCTTTTCTTAAATCTAAAAATATCTCTTTATTATCTGCTTTTAATTTTTTATATATTTCTTTAATTTTATCTAAATTATCATAACATAATTTATATAAATTAGTTGATTCACTATACTCTTTAAAACCACTTATATCATCTTTTGTATACTCATAAGTAACTAACATGATTCTAGTATTACCATTTTTTAATTGCATCCAAGAAACTGGATTATATTCAGTAACTTCAATTTCAAAATCAAAATATTTAATATAGAAATCTGAAGATTTATATATGTCATCAACAACAAATTCTATTATAACTTCCATTCTTCCTCTACTTTCAATCACAAACTATATCATAGCAGATATTAAAATCATGTTTTTATCTAAATCATAAACACCAAATTCAACTTTTCCATAATCTGTTTCAGTATAATCACTAAAAAAGGGCACTTTATTTTTCTTTAATAAAGAATAAAGTTCTTTTACTTCCAACAAATCACTATATTCAAACATAATTAGATTACTACTAGCAACTTTTTTAGGATAATTATTAATTTCTTTACATATTACACTATAATCTTCAAGCATCAATACCATATTTTCTTTTTTAATCTTAGCCCAAGTTACTGGCACTCCATAACTTTCTTCTAAAATAAACCCAAAATTACTTTTATAAAATTCAATTGCCTCACGAACACTTGCTACTACTAATTCATTAGTAATATTAAGTAGACTCATACTTCCACCTCCCAAATGAATAAACTATTTTATAATCTCTCCTGTTAATAGGTTTAACATAACTTTATCACCAGTTTTTAATACTTTAGTTGCAGTTTTTGTTCCAACAATAGCTGGAAGTCCAAACTCTCTTGCTACAATGGCGGCATGGGACATTGCACCACCATGATCAGTAATCAAGGCTTTAGCCTTACGCATCAGCGGAACATAGCTAGGACTTGTCATGGGACATACCAAAATAACATCATCATCAATTTGTTTAGTGGCACCATCTACTACTACAACTGTACCATTAACAAAATGATGATTCCCATTTGATGCAACAATTCCCTTTAAAACACCTGTAGCTGATTTAAACAAAACATATCTACTATATAATTCATTAGTTTGTTCTTCCAAAAGATATTTGCTCTTTTCTCCATCATAGTACCAACCATAATCAATTTTAGAAAGATTTTTTTTAATATTTTTTCTAGACTTCATCATCCATTCTTTTCTATCATCCATATATTTTATTAACTTTTTAAGTAATTCTAAAGCTTTTAACTCTTCTTCACTTAAATCATAACTTTCCAAAATTTCTCTTCTCTTACTTGTAAAATCTATCGTAGGAGAAACTTTACCTTTTAATAAGTTCAGTCTTTCCAAAAAATAACTTTCAGCAGCCTGAATTTCTTTTACTCCACCATAGCCATCACAAATCCAACTATTCTTTCTAGCCATTTCCTTATAATCACCTAATTCAACTAACTCCCTATCTAATCTATTAAGAAAAGTTTCTTCTTCAGGTGTAGCAAAAGCAGCAATTATCTTTCTTTTTATTTCATCATCAAACCTGTCCAACCTCTTAAATATCTCTGTCTCTGCTCCATAAAGAGCAAATTCAGCCCATTCTGTTTGATAAAAAGCCTTAACTAAATTTCCTTTATTTTTTAAATCAGTCCATACTTCTATATCTTTATCTATATCAATATTATTTTCATAATATTTAAACATCTTCAAACAAAAATCTGAAAAATCAGAAGCCTTATTTAACCAAACCATTTGATGCTTACTAAATAAACATAATGTCTTAGGTGGATTGGGTAACTTTTTATCATTACTTAACATTTCAAAAAACAACTCAATACCAGCAAAAAAATCACTCATATATTTAGCCTCAGCTTTTGATGGTCCCCAAAAGAAAAGCTCATCTATTTCACCTAAATTTAGTGTTTCATTATCATTAGATGTATTAGTAGTAATAGGTCTTGACTGCAATATATAAATATCATCATCTAAAACAGCATATTCAATATCTTGAGGGACATCATGATAAACTTTAACTATTTTTAAAATATAGTCTTTTAATTTCACAATATCAAAAGGGACAGATTCCTTTTCTAACTCATCATTTATAACTATTTGAATAGGATCCTTTCTACCACTAACAAGCCCCTCACCTAAACCATCTACATATTCCGTAACTATTTCATCTTTTCCCGTAACTGGATTTTTAGAAAAGGCTACTCCAGCATAATCAGCTTTAACCATCTTTTGAACAACCACCGCAATAGAAAAAGAATCTTCTCCATTAGCATAACTAATTGCTCGCTCTTTTTTAGAATTATGGCACTCTAAAATCTTATTAATTACCTCCGTACTTTTTACATTTAAAAAGGATTCAAATTGACCTGCCCACGATTCATTCAAAGAATCTTCCATCATAGCAGAAGATCTCACAGCATAAAAATTATTATTCTCCAACAAGTTTTTTATCTCCGCAATTGCTCCAACTTTTAATTCACCATTTTCAAATGCCTCAACAGAAACCACAAATCCAAAAGGAACAGGAAATCCCCTTTGTGTAAGAATAGCTAAATTTTTGGCTTTTCCCCCTATAGAATCTGAATTAATATCGACTTTTCTAAGTTTATAGACTCCATTACTCATAAAACCACTCACTTCTAAATTTTTTTGATAACTCTTCCATATTACTTACATTTTTTAACTTAGGAATATGTATAAAAACCATTTTCGTTTTTAAATTATGTTCTTTTATGAACTTAAGACCATAGTAATAAATATTATTACATAAATAATTCCCAGCATCATTTGATATCAAAACATTATAATATTTACGTATCTTTTTTTCAAATTCACTATAATCATAAGTTGTTTCATATACCCTTAACCCTTTAGCTCTAGTTTCTATTTTAATAGTATCATTATCTAGTGGTGCTTGACCAAACGAAATAATCAAATCATATGGGGTACTTTCCAATATTTTATAAAGTTCACAGACACTAGTCTTAAAACTATTAGTTAAGTACAACTTATTATTACTATCAACATAATCAAGTAACACTTTTGAAGAATTATTTTTACCATTAAATGCTGTATATAAAATTTTCATTAGTCACCTTATATCATTAATCTGAAAAATAAAGATAATTAAACCCTTTTTCTTTATAAAAATCAGATGCTTTAGGGATTGGAAAATATTTGTAAAGCATAAAATTATAAGCATTATCAATAAAAAAAATACTAAATAATAAGATAGATAAAATTAACATTTTTTTAATATTAAATTCTTTTGCAATTTTTATAAAAAGTGGCAACATTCCATACATTAATATTAATCCACTAATTCCAAACACAGTAATACTCCTTAAACAAATATAACCATTAACATTTCCAAAATTCAATATTTCTTGATTATAATCCCAACACCTAATCCAACCTAATTTCCCATAAATAACATACCCTGTACAATATTCTAAAATACCAGTAGAAATCATACTAATCAATAATACAAGCCACGGTTTTTTTCGAAATTGATAAGTCAAAAAAATAATTAAAAAGGACCCATATGCATAAATATTAATCCATGGCAAATAATTAGCCCCTCTCCAATAAAAAGTTCTAAAACCACTATTCATCCAATAAAAGAGGAATTCATAAAACCAACCAAATATTCCTCCTATAACAAATACCAAACAAAATATTACAATTTTCTCTTTTTTAGTCAATTGAATATCTGTATCAATATACTCTCTTAAAAACTCTTTAAACATAAAACTCCTTTTAAAATGTATCTTAAAATACATTTCATTTCCAATCTCAAAGTTCAAAAATTACTACTTTTTATTTTTTTATATTCTTAGACGACTCAAAATTAAGGTTTTCATAAACTTTCATCTCTTGTCTATCAATAATGCCTAAAATATCAGATGAATTTAGTTTACCAGTAGGTATTTCACCCATAATAGTAAATCTTCTTGAACCAATAATTTTCTCTGCCTCTTCTACCGCTTCTGAACTTATTTCTGTAGGGCTAGATAATCGAAATAAAATAATAAAGCGATCGAAAGTTCTTACTAAACCATCATACTCATAACTTAGAATATCGTTCAATGTATCAACAGAACTACCAAAACTTGTTATATCATTTCTATCATAAACATATAATCCTTTCGCCATAATAGAATTAGCATGGAATAAATCCGTAGCTACATGAACAAACAACCGTTCTTTAGATAAATCACACTTTTCAATTAAAGACTGAATTTGAGATATAAAATCTTTATTATTTTTACACTTATTTGTATTATAAACCATTTTCGTTTTCAGAATTTCATCATTATACGAATCTAATATTCGAATAAAATCAAAAAGACGGGGCATCGAAGAAAGAAATAAAAAATATTTCTGTAGCATTTTTTTCTCTTCTTCATTATACGTTTCTTTTTTTAAAACTGTACAAAAAAATGAAAAATTATCCCAAAAAGCAGCAATAGCATTGGTTATCATGAATCTGTAACACGTAAACTTGCTAGTATCAAAATCTAAATTTTCTACCATTGTATGAAATTCACTATCAATATTTTCTGCATTTATCTGAGAAACTCTACCACCACTTCTTTCATAATGCCTCTTTCTTGCTATTGAATTTATATCATTAATTAGTTGAGAAAAACTATCCTCACAATTTGAAATAGCAATACCAGTATTTTGACATTTCTCCATAGTCGTATTCAAAACGAAAGAATACCTAGAAAATAGTTCCTCATTCTCTTTAGCCCACTCATCAAAATTTGAACTATATAAGCTGGTATGAAAAAAATTATTAGTTGAATACAATCTATCAAGATTATTAAGATACTTTCCCCTTGTATGTAATATAAGCTTCTCCCACCCAGACCCATTCCAGTCTTCAACTTTAGCAGAATTAGGAACATCATCAACAACTGTACAAGTTTCTTCGTTGTTTCTATCAACTGAAACTTTAAAATAAAGAACCATATTTGTATAATCGTCAACATACTTAAAATAAAAATCTTTACAAGGTTGAAACTTACTAATAAGATAATCAATTAAAGAAAACATATTAGCCTCCATTTCACTCACAACCGTACACTCTAACACAAATTTGTTAGCTAATATAGAATAAATCAGAGATCGGTATATTAAAAAATCAACTTATAATTACAAATTAATTTTAAGCTAAGAAAGCGTAGATGGTCAAGACTCTGGTTAGTTAAATAGTAAAATGCAATTTTTGAATTATTATTGAAATTTAAAGGCATAATGCAATTTATACCTTTATTTTTTTTAAAA
>CACZQK010000011.1 GCA_902783315.1 uncultured Erysipelotrichaceae bacterium
ATGTGCACAAATTACTAGCATATTTTTCTTTGTTCACTTACATTATATAACATATCAAGTAAATACACAATGCTAGATAATCAATCGTTTGATTTGTGTATTGTTTTTGAGCCTTTATGATTAGCTCCTCTAAGTAAACTCGAAGCTATAGGTTCCCATTCATAACCACATATCTTACATCTTGCTTTAATTGGTTTATGTCTGCCTTTATATTCTCCTATTATCTCAACATCTGATTTAATTTTTTTTAATTCATTTTTAATCCATTCAGTATTCTTCATTACCTTTTCATGTGCTTTTTTGGTTCCACATTTTCTACACCCATCACCACTAAGCATATTAGCAGGTACTCCATTCCATTCGTTGCCACATTTCTTACATTTTACTAATAATCGAATATTTGCATTTTTGTATTTTCCAATAACACTTATATTGGGATGTATTACTGCCATTTCTTTTATAAAATCTTCATGAGTTTTTGCCTTAGATAGTAAATATGCTTGTTTTTCGATATCATTCCAATCATCATCATTGAAATCACATTCTAATTCACATATATAAAATAGTTTTGAAATCAATAGTTTTAATTCTGAACGATCTGCTTTGTTATAATCGTTTTCATTTACAATACAATCTTCTTTAAAAGGAATTTGCTCATCATTAGAAAATCTATCATATATTGTTATGAGTCTTATCCCTTTTTCAAAGCATTTGATTCTTTTCATGTTGTCTTTCTTTAATGATTTTTTGTGTAATTGCCAATTTCCTGGTTCAAATGCTACTTGTAACTTTGGTATTACTATATCTAGTTCCATTCCAATTGTTTTTCTATCTCTCGATAATACTTCAGATTCAGATAGTTTCTTTACAAATGATAATCTTATAAATTGCTCCATAAAACTAGTCCCAGACTTCGCACATCTTGGGCATCCATGTCCTTGTAACAATGAGTATGCTTTTGCTTCCCATTCATTCCCACATCGTTTACAAAGACATTTAATAATTTCATGATGATTAATATATTTGCTTTTTATTTCTATCGTATTATCTATATTATATAATTCCTTAGCGAACTCCTCATGTGTCTTTTTTTTAGTCTTGCCATTATTATTCTCTATTCCTCTAATTACTCTACATTTTGGACAAGCTCTACCTGATAGTAATGAATATGCTTTTGCTTCCCACTCATATCCACATCGTTTGCATTTTACTTTAATATTATTATGTGCACCAGTATATTCACCTAGAATTATTACTTTATCATTTTTTTGTGATATTTCTTTTATATACTGTTCATGAGTTTTATTCATACACTTCCCCTCGCCTAATTTATTTTATTATTTCTTTTATTATTTTCTCTCCATGTGTTTTGATTTTAATAGGTGTAAGAATATTTGCATTTTTTAATTCTTCGATAGTTTTAGGTCTTACCTCTATCAATTTATCTAATTCTTCATTAGTAAAAACATAGTACGCAGGTATATTCATTTCACTAGATCTAGCTTTTCTTAATTCAATTAATCTATCTTTTAAATCATTATTATCTTTTTGATTAATATTATTACAGTATTTTTCTTTATAGAAGTCATAATAATTTATTTCTTCTTTTGATGATAAATCAATATATGATTGTGCCATTTCTTCCATGCCTTTTCTTGATTCAAGATATTCATCATTTCCTTTATGGTCTAAATCATATTCTATTTGTCTAATTAGTGCATCAGCTCTAAGAATTTTATATTTCATTTCTTTAGGTGCTCGACTAGTATTTAGAATGGTATCTTGATTAGCTGCTACTACTAATACTCTTCTATAATAATCAAAGTTCTTAGAGGCAAAAAACTTTTTTATTGCTGAAGAATTACTTTCCCATATTTTTCTAACAACTTCTCTTTGAGCTTCAACCTGTCTTAATGGAGAATACATTCCTTTTTTTATTTTTCTACCATTTATTGTGAACTCTCTAATAAAATCGCCTTTATCAGTTACTGTGATATTTCCAACTAGGTTCTTACATTCAACATAATAAGTATATACTGGAGTTATTATTACATAGTCAATTTGAGCTGTCATATCTTCATATTTAACTTTAATATCTCTTAAAACATACATCCCAATATGTGCTTTTTTCAATTGATATCCAATTTCATTTTCTCCATCTAATCCTTTTTTTACAATAAACATTTCACTTAAAAGGTCTTCATTATTTTGATACTCTTCATTTAGTTTCTTTAACGCATCATACTTGTTTTGCAAATCACTATTTTCTTTATAGAAAACAGTTTCTTTAAATCTAAATGCATCAATTGCTGAATCTATTATTCCCATTCATATCACCTATTAATAATTATACCACGAAAAAAACAGATTTTTTCATCTGCTTATTAACTCATAATATCTTAATCTTCCGATTATTTATTCTTAGATGATTGTCTTATTTTTTCATGATAAAAATAATTAATTATTATAGGTTTACCAG
>CACZQK010000012.1 GCA_902783315.1 uncultured Erysipelotrichaceae bacterium
AAAACACCTCCAAAGTTCTTTCTAAATAAATTTTAACATATTTCTATGTCCTTTTTATTTAGTGTGAACTTTAAAGGTATTATAATCTTTCTTCTCTTTTTTTATTCGTAATAAAAAACTACCAGTTTTGTTCACCATTTTTTTGTATACCTTTTACTTTTTCTACATGGGAATATTAATTAGGATCTGTTGCTGTATTTATAGGAGATATTTCTATATGAGTTATATCTATATCTTTTAATTGTTTTTCTATTGCTCCTACTAAATCTATACGATAGTTATCTTTTTCTTTTGTAATAAATTTGTTTCAAACATCATTTGATTTAGCCCATTTAGGATAACAATCATAAATATATGATTCTTTTTTTATACAACTTCCAACATAGACATATATATCATCAATATTACTATTGCAGCAATCAAATAATGTTTTAATAGTATCTTGAGGTAGTCTTCTATCAATATAAATTGCTCCACAATGAACTAATGCTGTATACCCTTTTTTTCTATCTTCACAAATAAGTATTGGACAATCTGCTTGGGGATTAGCCACAATCACCCCTGGATATTTTTGTGAAATAACGAATATCAGCTATTAAATCTTCGGAGAAATAATCATCTTTTTTCATATGAGATTAATCTAATAGAATATATTTTCCATCTGGATAATCTACTGGACTTAATCCTTTTTGTCTTGCTTTTAAGATATGTTTACCATTTACTCCTAATTTTTTTCCTAATTTTAATCTATCTTGATAAAATCTTTCATGTCTTTCTTTTTCACTTAGTTCTTTAGAATAAAACTTAGGATTTTTAGACATTTTCCTATCTAATTTATTGCTTTCAAATATTACTATCTTGCTTTTCATATTAGACATTAAATCTAAAGTGGCAGATATCTCCATCTTGCATTAAATAGTCTTTTCCTTCTAATCTTGCTTTTCCTGCTTCTTTTACTTTTAATTCACTACCATATTTGATTAAATCTTCATATGAGATTACTTCTGCTCGAATAAAACCTTTTTCAAAATCTGTATGAATGATTCCTGCACATTGTTTAGCATTCATTCCTTTTTTAAAAGTCCAAGCTCTTACTTCATCTTTTCCTACTGTGAAATATGTTGCTAAACCTAAAATATCATATGTTGCTTTTATTAGTTTATCTAATCCACTTCCATCTAATCCTAAACCTTCTAACATTTCTTCTTTATCTTCTTTGGTTAATTCACTTAATTCTTCTTCCACTTTTGCACATAAGCTTACAACTCTAGCATTTTCTTTTTTGGCATATTCTTTTACTTTTTGAACATACTCATTATCTTCGTTTCCTAATTCGCTTTCTTTTATATTTGCTAAGTAAATAATTGGTTTTAAAGTTAAAAAACTGTATGATTTTATTACTTTTGTTTCTTCTTCTGTTAATTCTAATTGTCGTAGTGGTTTTTCTTCTTCTAGTGTTTTTTTACATTTTTCTAAGATTTCTTTTTCTACGATATCATTTTTATCTTTTGTTGTCCTTGCTTTTTTTGAAACGCGTTCTAATCTACTATTAATAACATCTAAATCAGCTATTGCTAATTCTAAGTTAATTGTTTCAATATCTCTTATTGGATCAATTGCTCCATCTACATGAATAATTTTACCATCATCAAAACATCTTACTACTTCTACAATTGCATCTGTTTCTCTAATATGCGATAAGAATTTATTTCCTAAACCTTCTCCTTTACTTGCTCCTTTTACTAATCCGGCGATATCTGTAAATTCATAGGCTGTTGGAATAAATCTTTCTGGTTCATACATTTCTTTTAATTTTGTCATTCTTTCATCTGGTACAGTTACTATTCCAACATTTGGCTCTATTGTAGCAAACGGATAATTTTCTGCTAAGATTTTTTGATTTGTAATTGCATTAAACAAAGTAGATTTTCCGACATTTGGAAGCCCTACAATTCCTGCTGTTAAACTCATAATATCCCTCTTTTCTTTCTATATTATACATTATTTTATTATAAAGTTCTATTAAAATATTTTTAAGCTTTTTATTGTTTTACTTTCTTGATGAAAAAATGACTTATCATTAAGATAAATCATTTAAATCTTTTTCTTTTGGAAATCTGAATCTCGTTTATTCTTTAATTTTAAAATTGCTTCACTAAGTTTCCAAATTTCATTATTTATTTTTACTACATCCCAAATAGGTTTATCATCTTTAAAATGTTGATGTACATAATATAGAGTTATATTATCTTCGTCTTGAATACATATTTTTATATCACATTCTTCTTTTTGGATTTCAATTTTTCTTACTATATCATAAAAATTCATGTTAATATAAGTTTTGACTCTATTATCTACAATGTGTGTCAAATAGCAAGAATTAGTATTCTTTTCTAATTCTTTTGCAAGTGTTGTAATATTTTTACCATACATAGAATTAATACTTTCACTTATAAACTTGGATATATTATCTATTTTTTTCTCTGGCAAACTATTTAACCAATCTGGTATAACAATAGTTTCATATAATTCAAATTCATAGTCTGATATGTGAAAATATGAGTTTGCAGCACACATTAAAACATTAATTTCATAAATTAAGCTATGCTCATCTAATACTGCTTCTTTATTAAATACTACATCATCAATAACTAAAATATCCATTGGATAAATTACCCTACTTCTTTTATAAGTATCAAGCATATTATTCAATGTTTCTTCGCTAAAGTTAGGATTTAATTCTTTAAATATATTTTTCATCGTTTTATCTAGTTCTTTTTTTAAATATGTTTGTTCTTCTTTTGATTGTTCTTTATTACATATGTCGTTATAACATATTAATGCTTCTTTAAGCAATGGTGTATATTTTTCTCCATTATACCAATAGCCTTGCATTGTTTTTATTTCAAAATCACTGTTTCCTATTTTTTTTATTTCTGTTATGGATTGCATGGAAAATCTCCTTTTTTTGCAGTTTATAGTATCATAGTATTTTTTGTTTTTCAACTTTTTATATTCATTTGAATTTTTTTGTAAATAAAAACATCTTCATTAAAAGATGTTTATAATGTTGGATATATGCCTGGTCCTATTGGTAAGCCTATTATATACCAGCCTATTATTAATAAAATCCAAGTTGCTGATATTAATAGGAAGTATGGACTAATCATTTTTAAAGATGATTTAATACTATATGGTTTTTCATTATTAAGATTATATATATTTAAATATCCTATATATATGACAAAGGAAGCTAATAGTGGAGTAAATCCTTTTGTCATAGAATCTCCCGCTCTCATAATAACTTGGGCAAATTGTGGAGAAATATTAGATTGCATAAACATTGGTACTACTACTGGTGAAAAAATCATCCATTTACTACTACTTGAAGTTAAGAAAAAATTTGATATAGCAATTAATAATAAAGTTATTATGATTAAAGGTAAGCCAGTTAATGATAGATGTCCTAGTAAATTTGATAGCCAAATTGTTAGTACCATACCTATATTACTTTTTCTAAAAATTGCAATAAATTGACTAACAACAAACATTAAAATGAAGATACTTCCTAAATTAGAAAACTTTTTGCTGGCATTTTCTATAATTTCCTTATCATTTTTTATTGATTTACTTCCTATTCCATAAGCAATACCTGCTAGAACAAATATTAATGATACTAAGTAAGTAAAACCATCTTGAAAGTAAGAATTTTCTCCGAATAACTGATTTAAATATGTTGTTTCTTTCATATCTAAAAGCATTCCAGAGAATGGTAGATTTGGTATTAAGGAATAAATAAATATTAGTAACATAATAATAGATACAATTAAAGCATGTCTCAAACCTCTTCTTTCATTCTTTTCCTTCTCTATTTGTTTTTGTTCTTCTTCTTCTAAATTAATTACTCTATATTGTTCTGTTTTTGAAAAATCTTCTTCTCTTTTATATTTTCCAATTTTAGGAGCAATTAGTTTTTCTATTATAATTGTTCCAACTATAGATAAAATAAGTGTTGATATTATAATAAATATTAAGTTAGAGGTTAAAGCAATATGAGCATTTTCATCTATTAGTCTAGCTGCATCCTTGGTATACTTCATTAGAGAAACTTCCATAGATCCAATAAAAATTGATACTCCATATCCAAAAGACACTCCACAATATGCTGTGACAATTCCTAATATTGGATTTCTGTTGTTCATAAAATATATTAAAGCTATTAATGGTATTAAAATTGCATAACCAACTTCATTTATTAAAGATGATATTGTTGCTAATAGTATTACTAAAAATGTAAATATGGTTGGGGATATTTTACTAATATTTCTTCTTGTTAACGTTTCAAAAAAACCAGTTCCTTCTCCGATGGTTATTCCTATTAAAGAGATTAAAAGCATTCCTAATGGACCAAAGCTAAGAAAATTTTTAGAAGCATTACTTATTATAAACTTTAACCCATCAAACGATAATAAATTTTCTACAGTAATTAATGTTGGTTCTAGCTCTTTTGTATTTATATTAATAGTATTATATGTTGCCTGGGTCTGAAAAAGGCTTAATATTCCACTTAAAATAACTACTATGAAAGTTAAAAATAGAAACACTGTAATTGGATGAAAATAAAATTTTTTCAGTTTCAGTTTTCTTTTATTATTCATACTTAATCCTTTCTAATTTTTAATTTTTTTCACTTTTTTATTGAATTCAATTCTTGGGATTAATACTGTTCTTCCACAATTTAAGCATTTTATTTTTATATCTGCTCCTACTCTTACAACTTCCCATTCATTAGTTCCACATGGATGTTGTTTTTTCATTATAACAATTGTTCCCAATTCATATTTTTTATTTTCCATTGTGCACCTCAATTTGAGTATATGGAATTTTGATACCTAATTTATCAAATTCCTTCTTTATTTCTTTTCTTAAAAATCTTTCTGTTGCAATATGTTGCATTGGTTTTGTTTCTACAACTACTCTATAGATAACAGATGAATCAGATAATTCATTAACTCCCCATAATTCTAATTTTTTTGTAGCATTTGGAATATTTCCATTTAATCTTTCAAATAGGCTTTCAAAAGCTTTTTCAATATCTTCTTCTTTATTTTCATAAGCAATTGAAACATCTACTACTGCTAAAGAATTATTCGCACTATAATTAATAATATTGTCCATGTAATGATTAGCTATAACTTTAGTTGCTCCTTTGAAATTACGAATTCTTGTTGTTCGTAGACTGATAAATATAACTTCTCCCATGAAACCATCTACTTCTATGACATCACCTATTTCATATTCACCTTCTGCTATTATTGTTACTCCTGCAATTAAATCCTTTGCAAGATCATTAAATGCTAATCCTAATATAGCTGTACCAATTCCTAAACCTGCTAAAATTGATTTGACATTAATTCCAAAATCGGACATTATTGATATTCCAACTAATATTATTATAATATATCTTGATATATTAATTAACATTTGCTTTAATGTTTCTATTTTTTGTTTTTGAGTTGTCTTTAAATTGTTTTTAGTAAAAGACATTTTTTTTACTATTTTTTTTATTATTCTAAATATAATAATTCCTAGTGCTACTTTAATCAATGGTACTATTATAAGTGCTAACTGAATTTTTTTTCCAAAAATATACGGAAACATATTATCTACCTACCTCAATATTCATACACTCTAATAATCTATTTAAATCATTTCCATTGACAAAGCTTATTTCGATTTTGTTTTTCTTAATTAAAACCTTGGTTCCCAATTTTTCACTTAATTCATTTTGTACATAAACATATTCGTTTTCTGTTTTTATTCTAGGCTTTTGAGGATTAGTCTTAATAATCTTAGGTTCTTGGGTTAGTTCTTCTAATTTTCTTACGCTAATTCCTTCTTCAATTATCTTCTTTTCTAATTCTTGCTGTTGATTAAAATCATTTAATTTACTCAATACTCTTGCATGACCCATGGTTATTTTCTTATCACTAATATCATTTTGTATATTTTCTGGTAAGTTTAATAAGCCTAACATATTTGTAATGTGACTTCTACTCTTTCCAAGTCTTTTTGATAGTTCTTCTTGATTTAAAGATAAAGTTTCTTGTAATTTCTTATAAGCTTTTGCTTCTTCTATCGCTGTTAAGTCTTCTCTTTGTAAATTTTCTAGAAGAGCTATTTCCATCATTTGAGTATCATTAAAATCTCTTATAATAGCAGGTATTTCTTCCTTTCCCGCTAAAATTGAAGCCTTAACTCTTCTTTCTCCTGCTATTATTTCATAGCCTTTAATTGACTTTTTTACAATAATTGGTTGAAATACGCCATGTTCTTTAATTGAATTTGCTAATTCTGTTAAAGCTTCTTGATCAAATTTTTTTCTTGGTTGATATGGATTACTTCTAAGTTCATTCAATTTAATCATAGTTATTTCTTCTTTTGGAGTATCATTTACTATTTTTTCTTCTACTGAACTATAATCTAATACTTCATTGTTAAATAATTCTTCTAATCCTTTTCCTAAAGCTCTTCTTTTAGGAATTCCACTTTCCATTATATTATTTGTTTCCATTTCTTTCTATCACTTCCTTAGCTAAATTTATATAAGCCTCTGATCCTCTACTTTTTGGATCATATACAATGATTGGTTCCCCATGTGAAGGAGCTTCTGTTAATCTTACTAATCGAGGAATTATTGTATTATATACCTTTTCTTTAAAAAATTTACGTATGTCTTCTACTACTTCAAATCCTAAATTTGTTCTAGAATCTAGCATTGTTAGTAAAACTCCTTCTATATCTAATGTTGGATTTAAACTTTTCTGAGCTAGCATAATAGTTTTTAGCAATTGTGTTATTCCTTCTAAGGCAAAAAATTCGCATTGAACTGGAATAATTACAGAATTTGAAGCAGTTAAAGCGTTAGTAGTAATTACCCCTAAAGATGGTGGGCAATCAATTATAATAAAATCAAAGCTATTTTTTATATCTGTTAATTTTATTTTTAATTGCTCTCCTTTGTTAAAACCTACTTCACTTCTACTTTTCTCTGATAATTCTAAGTCTAAACCTGCTAAATTGATTGTTGCTGGTAATACGTATAAGTTTTTATATTTTGTTTTAATCATTGCTTCTGTTATACTACATTCACTAATTAGTACATCATAAATACTTCTTTCAATTTCTCCTTTATTAATTCCTACACCAGTAGTTGTATTTCCTTGTGGATCTAAATCAATTAATAATACCTTTTTCCCTAATACTGCTAATGATGCAGAAAGATTTATACTTGTTGTTGTTTTCCCTACTCCACCTTTTTGATTCACTAATGAAATAACCTTTCCCATCTAATCACCTGTTTTCTATATTACTTATTTATTGTATCAAATATTATACTTTTTTTAAATCTTTTTCATAAAAAAAGTAGATTTTATCTACTCTTCTTTTTTTGTTTTATCGATTTTTATAATTATTTGATATGATTTTTCAAAATTCATTTCATCTAAACTAATATCTAATCCATGTTCTTTAAATTCTTTTACAATTTTCTTAATACTCTCTGATGCTTCATCAAGATTGTATTTCTTTGGAGTACTTTCTGGAGTTGTTTCTGGTGTAGATGTTATTGATAAGTTTACACCTTGTGGTTTAGAATTTGATAAGAACATTCTATTATCCATTGAATTCATTATTGCAGTTTGATTATTTGCAGTATTTATAGAGGTAAATTCTGGGATTTTAAAGTAATCTGATGTTTTTTCTGTTATCATTTCTCCAGGATCTGTTTTTACTATTTTTTCGGCAGGAGTTATAAACTGAGTATTGGCAACAGAGGATGATGGATTTCCTAAATTTAATAGACTATCTAAATCAGCCCCTCCTTTTTTATTTGTGTTGATATTCTCCGTTTTATTCTTCATTTCATTCATATCTACTGTAGTAAAAGTTGGGGTAATATCTAATAGATTTCCACCTTCTTCTCCAGTGCTTTCATCTTCTAGCTCTCCATAATCAATAAATTTGCCCATAGGCATATCCTCTCCTTTTGGTGGTGCAATTGTCACTTTTCCATAATTTGATGTTTCAACTGGCAGTTCAGCGGTTGGCATTAATGGACTATTATTTACAAAATCATTTGCTGTTGCTACTGTTTCAGTTGGAACTTTTAAATTAGAATTATCCTTTGGATATTGTTTCTTTATTTCTTCTTCTAATACTCTTACACTCATTTTTGTATCAATTATTTTCTTTAGCATCTCTTGTTGTTGATTTGTGTCTTGAATACTTAATAAAGCTCTAGCGTGTCTTTCTGATATTTGTTCTTTTAATAGTGCATCTTGTACTTTATCTGACAATGATAAAAGTCTTATTTTATTTGCAACAGCAGATTGACTTTTGCCCATTGTTTTTGCTAATTCTTCTTGAGTTAATTGATCTAGTTCTAGAATTTTTTGATATGTTCTTGCTTCTTCGATTGGATTTAAATTTTTTCTTTGAAGATTTTCTAATAAAGCAACTTTAGCACTTTCCTTATCATCTAAATTTCTAATAATGGCTGGAATTTTTGTTAATCCAGCTAAGGCCGCTGCTTTATATCTTCTTTCTCCTGCAATTATTTCATATTTTTCGTTAGCTTTTCTAACAATTATTGGTTGAATTACTCCATGTTCTTTAATAGATATAGCTAATTCTTTTAGAGCTTTTTCATCAAAAATTTCACGAGGTTGAAATCTATTTGGAATAATATCATCTAGATATAATAGTACAACTTCATCTTTTGTTTCATGATTCATAGTTTCCCCTCACTTTTTATTCTTCTTATTTACCCTATATTATCATTATACACGAATTTATTTTTTCTTTCAACTAAAAAAATATGTAATACTGCATATTTTATTACATATTCTTTATTATTACTAAACTTCTATCACTTTCTTCAACAGGAAGTTTAAACTTATTTACCTTTAATATTCTATATTTCTTAGAAATGTTTTTTTTCACAATATCTGTCAATTCATCATCAATATTTCCTTTCATCGCAACAAAAATCCCATCTTTTTCTACTAAATGCATTGTATAATTTAATAATTTTTCAATATTTGCTACAGCACGGGATGTGACAAGTTCAAACTTTCCTTGATAATCTTCTCCTCTAGTATGAATAGCTACGATATCTTTTAATTCTAGTTTACTTATGATTTCATTTAAATAGTTTACTCTTTTTTGAAGAGAATCAATTAAAGTTATTCTAATATTTGGAAAAACTATTTTTAAAACAATCCCAGGAAACCCTGCTCCCGTTCCTACATCACATAAAGTTCTTATTTTTTTTAAGTCTATTACTTTATTTAGTGTTAGGCTGTCATAAAAATGTTTTAAGTAAACATCTGTCTCTTCTGTGATTCTTGTTAAATTTATTTTTTCATTCCACTCAAGCATTAATTTATAAAATCTGTCTAACTGTTTTTGCTGCTTTTCTGTTAAAGTAATATTTATTTTTTGACATTCTTCTAAGAATTTTTCTTTATTCATTTTTTCCATACTCCTTTTTCAGATATATTGAGAGGATAGAAATATCTGATGGATTTACTCCACTTATTCTTATTGCTTGAGCTATTGTCTCTGGCTCTACTTCTTTTAATTTTTGTCTTGCTTCCGAAGCAATATTTTTTATTTTATCATAATCAATATCCTTTGGAATTTGTTTTTTTTCTAGTTTTAACATTTTTTCTGCCTCTTTATAGGATTTAGCAATATAACCTTCATATTTTAAATAAATTTCTACTTGCTCTTTTACGTCTTCTTCATATGGTAATTTTATAAAGTTTTCTAAAAATTCTATGGTTATTTCTGGTCTTTTTAATAAATTTTCTAGTGTCATTGTTGTCTTTGGTACTTGAATATTTTTTTTCATAAATTCTTTTTCAACTTCGTTTGTCATCTTTAATTTGTTTTCTTTTAGCCAATTTAAGCATTCTTTTATAGATTTTTCTTTTTTATTCAGACGTTTTATTCTTTCTTCATCAATTAACCCTACTTCATAACCATGCTTTCTTAATCTTAAATCGGCATTATCACTTCTAAGAAGCAATCTAAATTCAGCTCTACTAGTTAATAATCTATATGGATCTCTAATTCCTTTTGTTATTAAATCATCTATTAACACGCCAATATAGGCTTCATTTCTTTTTAATATTAAGGGTTTTTTTCCTTCTAATTTTAAGGATGCATTAATTCCTGCCATTAATCCTTGACAAGCTGCTTCTTCATAACCACTTGTTCCATTTATTTGTCCTGCAGTAAATAAGTTTTTTAATATTTTAGTTTCTAAGGATGCCTTTAATTGAGTGGGATATATGGCATCATACTCTATCGCATAGCCATACTTTAATATTTTAGCATTTTCAAATCCTGGTAAGCTATGTACCATCTTTTCCTGAATATCTTTTGGCATTGATGTTGAAAAGCCTTGTAGATACATATCATCATAATATTTGCTTTCTGGTTCTATGAATAATTGATGCCTTTCTTTATCTTTAAAGCGAACCACTTTATCTTCTATTGATGGACAGTATCTTGGGCCAATTCCTTTAATATCATCTAATGCTCCATACATGCTTGATTTGCTTAGGTTATCCATAATTATTTTATGTGTTTCTTCCGTCGTATAGGTCAAATAACATGGCATTTGATCTTCTATTTTATATTGTGGTTCTAAATCAAAACTAAATGTTAAATATTTATCATCGCCTGGTTCCATTTTTGTTCTAGAAAAATCAATTGATTTTCTATCAATTCTTTGTGGTGTTCCTGTTTTTAATCTCTTTATTTCAAAACCATATTCTTTTAATTTGTCACTTAAATGATTAGATGGCCTTTCTCCATGCGGTCCTTGTCTTGTTCTAGTATTTCCTAATAAGATATCTGCTTTTAAATAAGTTCCTGTTGTTAAAATTACAATTTTAGATTCAATTTTTAAGCCATTTTCAAGAATTACTCCAGCTACTTCTTTATCTTTAATAATTAAGTCTTCAACCATTGCTTCCTTAATTGTTAAATTATCTAATTGATTTAAAATTTTTAGCATTTCTTTTGGATAAGTTATTTTATCTCCCTGAGCTCTTAATGATTGTACTGCTGGTCCTTTGCCCTTATTTAACATTTTTATTTGAAGATGAGTTTTATCGGCAACTTTTCCCATTATTCCACCTAGAGCATCTATTTCTCTTACAACAATTCCTTTAGCACTTCCGCCAATATGAGGATTGCATGGCATATCTGCAATATTTTTAATATTACTTGTAATTAGTAAAGTTTTATGTCCTTTATAAGCACTAGCGTAAGCTGCTTCACAGCCAGCATGACCTCCTCCTACTACTATAATATCTACCATTTTCTCACCTACTTTTATTTTCCTAAACAAAATCTTTTAAACATTTCATCTAATAATTCTTCTTCATAAGTTGTACCATTAATTGTTCCTAGCTCTTCCCAAATATTTTTTATATCTAATTCAATCATATCAATTGGTATATTTTCTTTTAATGACTTTTCAATATCTTTTATTCTTTTTAAACATCTTTTTAAAACACTGATACTTCTTGAATTGCTTAGGTATGTTGGATCTTTTGTTTTCAATTCATTTAATTTGAATAATTCAACTATTTTGGCTTTTAATTCATCAATTCCTTGATTATTTATAATACTTAAGTTAATTATTTTATTTTTATCTATATTTAGTTTTGAAATATCTAATTTAGTTTCTAAATCATTTTTATTTATTAATATTAAATATTTTTTATTTCTTATCTTTTTTAGAAGCTCTTTTATATCTTTTGATAAGCTTTCATTATTACTAAGCATTAGTAATATTAAATCTGCTTCTTCAATGGTTTTTAGACTTTTTTCTACTCCAATAGCTTCTATCATATCTTCCGTTTCTCTTATTCCAGCAGTATCAATTATATTTAATAAAATTCCATTAATTGATATTTGTCCTTCTACAATATCCCTTGTCGTCCCTGCAATATTAGTAACAATGGCTTTATCTTCCTGTAATAAAGCGTTTAAAAGAGAACTTTTACCAACATTTGGTTTTCCAATAATACATGTTTTGATTCCTTCCTTAATAATTTTTCCATTTTCAGATTCAGCTAATATTTTTCCTATTTTTTCTTTTAATTTTTTTATTTTTGGGATTAATACTTCGTTTGTAATAATATCTACATCATCATATTCTGGGTAATCCATGTTTACATTAATATTACTTATAATCTGAATCATATCACTTCGTAATTCATTAATTAAGTCTGATGTTTTTCCTGATATTTGATTGATTGCCATTTTTCTTTGAGTATCTGTTTTTGATTGGATCATATCCATGACAGCTTCTGCTTCTAATAAATCAATTCTTCCATTTAAAAAAGCTCTTTTGGTAAATTCACCTGGCTCAGCCAATCGACAGCCATTCTCCAGTAATAATTCTAACACTTTATTGGTTGGTGAAATGCCTCCGTGAGTATTTATTTCCACAACGTCTTCTGTTGTGAAGGTTTTTGGGCTTTTCATAACTGATACTAAGACTTCATCAATATTATTATTGTTAGTATCTTTAATATGTCCATAATGAATTGTATGGGTTTTTACTGTATTTAAATCTTTTCCTTTAAAAAGTTTATTTACTATCTTTATCGCTTGATTTCCACTAACACGAATTACAGAAATTGCTCCTACTCCTTGACTGGTTGCAATAGCACAAATAGTATCATTCATGATATTCCCTCCTTTTTTCTGCTAGTATTATATCATATTTTTTAAAATAAAAACTGATAAATAGAAATAAGTTCTAAATATCAGTTTTACTATTAATTTTCTAAATCTGTCTTTTTTTCTGATTTTCCTTCTTCTTTTGGCTTAATCACTATATAACGATTAGGTTCTTCCCCTTCACTTTCTGTATAAACTTTTTTGTTATTTGTTAGAATATTGTGAATAATTCTTCTTTCATACGAATTCATTGAATCAAGCTTTGCCTCTACTTTTGTTTGTGCTACTTCTCTAGCAATATTTTTTGCTAATCGTTCTAGAGTTTTTTCTCTTTTTTCTTTATATTCATTTACATCTATCATAAATTTATAGCTTTTTCCTAATTCAGCATTCAAATATCCATTAACTATAGTTGATAATGCTTTTAAGTTTTTTCCATTCTTTCCAATTAATAAAGCATCATTATCTGAAAAGATAATATATTTAGGAATTTCTTCTTTGTTTTTTACTTCGATTTTCACTGTATATCCCATTGCTCTTAAAAGCTTTATTAAGAATTCTTTAATATCTTTAACAATTTCTCTTTTTTCGATTACTTCTATTTCTACTTTTTTACTTTTGAATAAGCCGCCTTTTGTTGTTTCTAGTTCTTTTATAATTAAATTACTCTCTATTTCTTGTAAATCTTCTTTTGCTACTTGAATGGCTTCTTCTTTTGTTTTACCAATATAATTATGCTTTTCCATGTACTTCCTTACTCCTTTTAACTAATATATTTTGTACTATTGTAAATAGGTTTGATGTTACCCAATATATTCCTAATCCCGTAGGCATAAAGATTGCAGTAATAATTATCATTATAGACATCATTGTTGGCATCATTTTCATTGTTGGATCATCTTGATTTGTTGATGTATTCATTTTGAATGAGAAATATGTTGTTCCGGCAATTAAAATCATCAATATTATATAAGAATAGAAAGTAGGGGATGTTATTCCAACAGAGGGGGTAGTACCTAATTGTAAGCCTAAGAATTTATCTTCAAAAATCACAGGAACTCTTTGTACAGCTTCGAAAAAGGCTATAAAGATAGGTAGTTGTAAGAGAGCAAATAGGCAACCCGACATTGGATTAATTCCATACTTTTTATAAACAGCCATCATTTCTTGGTTTTGTTTAATCATAGATTCTTGATCTTTTTTATTTTCATATTTTTTTTGAATTCTATTTAGTTCAGGTTGGGCTTTTTTGATAATTTCTGACTGCATAGCTGTTTTTTTTGTAATTGGGAAGGCTATGAGTCTAATTGCTAAACTTATTAAAATTACTGAAACACCATAATTTCCAATAAGAATACCAACTTGTATTAGTATAAATGCTAACGGTTTTACAAAAATGCTTGCCCATAGCCCTTCGTATTTTCCAGAAGTTATTTTAAATTCTTTACATTCTGGTAATTTGTCTACATTTACTTTATTTTTTTTATAAATTTTTGTTGTATATTCTTTTGTTGGCTTGCAAAGAATATTCTTGGTTAATGTTTGCCCAGTTTTGTTGTTTTTTACAATTTTATTATTGCTATCTGTAAGATTTTTGGTACATCCTGTTGTAAAAATAACTAATAATAAGATTAATATTATTTTTAATTTTGTGTTTTTATTTTTCATTAATTTTTGATTCCTTTCATTTTTTGATTCATTAGAGTAAAAAAACTATTTTGAAGCACTTCATATTTTTGATTAATTGCCTCTTTTCTTAATATTATAATATAATCCTCATTATTTATATACTTTTTTTTATAATTATCTATAATAGCTCTTAATTTTCTTTTATATTTATTTCGAAATACAGCATTTCCTAATTTTTTACTTACTGATATTCCATACCGATCATATAATAAATTATTTTTTTGATAATGAATCACATAATACTTGTTTTTTATGCAAGTACCATTTTTTATAATAGAGTCAAACTCTCGTGTGCTTTTTACTATAAATTTCTTTTTCATACTTTATCATTCCTTTAAAGTAAAAAACCACTGTTGCAGCAGCGGTATTTTTATTTACAAAGACTTTTACGTCCTTTGCGACGACGACGATTTAAAATATTAGTTTTTTTACGAGCAAAAAAACCTAATCTTTTTGATTTTTTACGATTATTTGGTTGATATGTTCTTTTCATTATTCCACCTCCAGACACAAAATCTACATTATTATAATAATAATTTTTGATTTTTGTCAATTAAAACTTACTTTTTTAGGCAAAATAAGAGATTATTATTTAAAAAAAGAAAAAATTTAACATATTTTATCCGTGAACTTTTAAGATGCTTTATATTTTTCTATAGGATAGATTGTTGGATGACAAATGAAGATAAAGATGAAAATATATTATTTGTAGCAAAGAAAAAAAATTTTTCGTGAGAAAATTATAAATTTTATATTGTTAGTGAGAGTTGTACACTTTTATCAAAAAAGGAAAAGAATATTACTAATTTTAGATAATATTTTTTATTTCACAATTTCCACAGAGTTATGGAAAACTGTTTTATTCATGTTTATAAAAAATCTGTGGAAACTGTGGAAAATTTATTTTATTCCTTATATTATAAGACTTTATCGGTGGAAAAAACTGTGATTTTTTTGTGGAAATTAATTTTTAAAGAAAACTTGTTTATTTTTTCCATAAATTCATGTAGAATATTTTTTGTTAACAAATCTTGCGGGGAGATGGTAGAATGAATGTAGACATTTTCTGGTCTAAAATTTTAAGTCAAATAAAAGATGAACTAACTTCTCTTTCGTATAATACGTGGTTTTCTGACACTAAATTGTATAAGTTAGAAGATGGTAAAGCTTATATTATTGTTCCTATGCCTATCCATAAGAAACATTTAATAGACAATTATGCAGATTTAATTCATTCTAAATTATTGAATATAACAAATTCACATTATGAATTAATTCTATTATTAAAGGAAGAAATTGAAATAGAAGAAAAGAAAGAAGATGATAGAAAAGAAAGAATTCTAGAAAAAAGTGCTTCTTCAAATAATAATGTCAATAATAATTTAAATAAGAAATATGTTTTTGATAATTTTATCGTTGGAAACAGTAATAAATTTGCACAGGCAGCGGCTCTTTCTGTAGCTGAGAATCCCGGTAATATGTACAATCCACTTTTCTTATATGGAAATAGTGGACTTGGAAAAACACACTTGATGCATGCTATTGGTAATTATATCGTGGAAAACACTAATAAAAAGGTGTTGTATGTTACAAGTGAACAATTTAGACAAGATTTTGTAAAAGCTAATAGAAGAGATGATAGTGGAACAAATTTTAATTATATTGATTTTTTTAAAGATAAATATAGAAATATTGATGTCTTATTAATTGATGATATTCAATTTTTAGGAGGGGCTGCTCAATCTCAGCAAGAATTTTTTCATACATTTAATAATTTATATAATGACAGTAAGCAAATTATTATTTCTTCAGATCGCTCTCCTGATGATTTGAAACTGCTTGAAGATAGACTGCGAACGCGATTTTGTTGGGGACTAACTGTTAATATTTTTCCTCCAGAGTTTTCTCTTAGGACTGAAATACTTAAGAAAAAAATTATTGCAGGGAATTTTGAACAAGATATTCCAGATGATGTTATTGAATATATAGCCTCTAATATAGGGCCTGATGTAAGGCAATTAGAAGGATCTATTACTAGATTATTGGCTTATTCTGCTATAATGGGAGGAGAAAAGATCACATTAGATTTAGCAATAGAAGCTTTAAAAGATTTTATTAGTAAAGGTTTTGGGGAAAAGAATGATATTCATAGAATTCAAAAAATAGTTTCTGAATATTTTCAAATATCAGTAGAAGATATTCGAAGTAAAAAAAGAAGCTCAAATATTTCATTTCCTCGACAAATTGCGATGTATCTGTGCCGAACAATTACTGGTGAGTCTTTTCCTAAAATAGGGACAGAATTTGGTGGAAAGGATCATTCAACTGTGATGCATTCTGTTGAAAAAATAGAAAATGAAATTAGAGAAAATAAAGATTTGGCTAATATTATTGAAAAATTAAAGAAAGATATAGGAGTTGTGTAAAAATGTGACTTTTTTAAACAGTTTTCCACATTCATATATTAATTAAATTTTTGATAAATAAAGTCAAAAACAATTATTTAAACTTTTTCCACATTAATAATAAAAATATAGAAATAGAAAGAAGGAATTATAAATGAAATTTACAATAAAGAAAGATTTATTATTAGAAGCTTTAACTAAAGTATCAAAAGCTATATCTACAAAGAATTTAATACCTGTATTGGCTGGTATTAAATTTGAACTTAAGAAAAAGAAACTTGTTTTAACAGCGAGTGATAATGATATTACTATTCAAACTATTATAGAAGCTGAAAATGAAGAGGATTTTAAGATAAATAGTGAAGGTAGTATTATTATTCAGGGAAAATATATTTTAGAAATTGTTCGTAAATTAAGAGATGAATATATTAATATAGAAGTTATTGATGAATTAAAAATACTTATTTATACAGAAAATAGTGAATTTAATTTAAATGGGATAAGTGAAAGTGAATATCCTAATATAGGACTAGAAGAAAGTAAAAAGAAAATTGAAGTTAACGTAGGAACTTTAAAAAGTATTGTTTATCAAACAGCATTTGCGTCTTCTAATGAAGAGAGTAAACCTGTTCTTACTGGTATTAATTTTAATATAGTAGGTAATGTGCTTGAGTGTAATTCAACAGATTCTTATCGATTAGCAAGAAAAATTATTCATTTAGATAAAGCTAGTGAAGAAAATTATAATATTGTTATACCTAGCCATAATTTAATAGAATGTACAAAGATTTTAACTAATGACGAAGAGATAGTGGAATTACATATTTTTAATAATAAAATATTATTTAAGACAGGAAATCTTAAGTTTGAGTCTCGTTTAATTAATGGGACTTATCCAAATACATCGAATTTATTACCCGAAGAATCTTTTCTTGTAATTAGTACAAAACTAATGGACTTTTATGATGTGATTGATAGAGTTAGTATTTTAACTAGTGATAAGGAGAAAAATATAGTAACATTAGAAACTTCTGGTGATATGCTAATCTTAAAGAGTAGTTCTGTTGAAATTGGTAGAGTAGAGGAAAAAATGGCAATTCAAAAAAATAATGATGAAAATATTAAAATTTCATTTAGTGCAAAATATATGATGGAAGCTTTAAAAAGCTTTTCAACAGAATTTGTTGATTTACATTTTGTAGGGGAGATTAAACCAATTTTAATTAAATCTATGGAAGATGAAAGTCTTACACAGTTAGTTTTACCAATACGAACTTATTAAAAAGTGAAAAAAATAAAAAAGTTTTCACTTTTTTTGTGGATTATTATTTTTTTTGCGTAATATATTAATAGAACAATAAAAATGTTGAAAAGTCTACAAAATATGACTTTTTTAGACAAAATAATATGTTATAAGTTAATTGAAAACCAATTCTGGTTTTCTAAGGGGGAAATATGATAATGAAATATGAAGTTAGTAAAGGTACATTGGCTATTGTACCAAATGAAGAAATGAATAGCTTAGTTTATGAAGATGAACAGCGATATCTGATACAAGATTCTCCATTTCATATTATGGAAGAAAGTTGTAAATATTTTGGTAGTACTTATGAAGGAAGAAAAAATGGTGCTCGTGAAATTTTAGGTGCTGAATATAAGGTTCCAATTGTAGTAGAAGACTCCGATAATTTAATTGTCTTTCCAACAACGTCTCCTCAAGCCGATGATTGTGTATGGATATCTTTAAAAAGAGTAAAGAAAATTGAAAAAATTGATAATAATACTACAAAAGTTATTTTTGATAATAACTTAGAACTTATTGTAGATTGTTCTTATAGAACGATGGAAAATCAATTATCTAGAGCTTCTAGGTTAGATTTAATATTACGCAACCATAAAAATAGTTAAATTTAACTATTTTTGTGTTTTTTTAGGCTTTTTTATGCTATAATATCCTTATGTGTATAGGAATACTGTATTAGGGGATAGGTGATTATATGAGTCTTTTTTATGGTTTAAAATGAGAATTAGTAAAATTTTATTGTATAATTTTAGAAATTATTCTAATATTACTCTTTCTTTAGGAGAAAAGATGAACATATTTGTAGGGGATAATGCTCAGGGAAAGACAAATATATTAGAGTCTATTTGTTTTTTGGCTTTGACAAAAAGTCATAGAATAGGAGTTAATCCTAATATTATACAGTTTAATAAAACTAAGTGTAAGTTAGCAGGAGTAGTGAAAAAAGATAGAATTGTATCTAAATTAGAAATAGAAATGACAAGTGATTATAAAAAATTACGAGTTAATAAAAATGAAATAAGAAAAGTTGCTGATTATATTTCTTATTTAAATGTCATTATATTTACTCCTGATGATTTGGAGATAGTTAAAGGCTCTCCTAGTATTCGAAGAAATTTATTAAATATTCAGTTATCTCAGATATCAAAGGAATATTTGAAATATTATAATGAATATAATAAATTATTAAAAATGAGAAATGAATATTTGAAAATTCTTTTTAATAATAATATTGCTGATAAAACATATTTAGATATTATTACTGATAAATTAATAGAAAAAGCTATATTAATTTATCAAAAAAGAAAAAATTATATTGATTATGTTAATCTCTATATTGATAATTTTTATTCTAATATTTCTGGAAATAGTGGCATTAGAGTTCATTATATAACGAATGTTGATTTAGAGGATTACGATAATGAAACGATTCAGAAGAAGATGAAGCATATTTTTAAAAAGAATTACAAGAAAGAACTTAATTACGGTATGACACTATATGGTCCTCATAGGGATGATTTTTATTTTGAATACGAAAATTATGATTTGAAATATTATGGGTCTCAAGGACAACAAAAATTGGCTATTTTATCTTTTAAATTATCTGAAATTGGTATATTTAAAGAATTTTGTGGAACTGAACCAGTCCTACTATTAGATGATATATTTAGTGAATTGGATATTAAAAAGAGAAATAGATTATTAAAAATTATTAGTGGAAATAATATTCAGAGTATTATTACTACTACTGATTTAAGAAATATCAATAAAAAATATGTTGAAGAAGCTTATGTTTTTCATGTTAAAAATGGCAATATAGAAAGAAAGTAGGTAGTAAAATGGAAGAAGAAAAAGTTGAAAATGAATATAATTCCTCAGCAATTCAAGTTTTAGAGGGGTTAGAAGCTGTTCGTAAGCGTCCTGGAATGTATATTGGAACTACAAGTTCTCGTGGATTGCATCATTTAGTTTGGGAAATTGTTGATAATGCTATTGACGAGGCTTTAGCAGGCTATTGTACTCATATAGAGGTTACTGTTTGTAAGGATAACAGTATTATTGTTAAAGATGATGGTCGTGGAATTCCTGTTGATATTCATCCAAAAACAGGAAAAAGTACAGTAGAGACTGTTTATACAGTATTGCATGCTGGTGGAAAGTTTGGTGGTGGCGGATATAAAGTATCTGGTGGTCTTCACGGTGTTGGGGCTAGTGTTGTTAATGCTTTATCAGATTGGTTAGAAGTTAAAGTTTACAAAAATGGTAATGTGTATTATCAAAGATTTAGTAATGGAGGTCATCCTGATAGTGAATTAACTATTATTGATCATTGTGATGAAAATAGGACTGGTACTACGGTTCATTTTTTGCCAGATGATGGTATTTTTACTGAAACAACTGTTTATGATTATGAAATTTTAAAAAAGAGATTAAAGGAATTAGCTTTTTTAAATAAAGGACTTCGAATTTCTTTATTTGATGATCGTGAAGCAGATAAAAAAGATTCTTTTTGTTATGAAGGTGGTCTTGTAGAATATGTTGAAATGCTTAATAAAAATAAGGCTCCTATTCATGAAACAATTGTTGATGTAGCTGGAAAAGAAAAGGATATTAGTATCGAAGTAGCTTTGCAATATAATGAAACTTACAATGAAAGTATTTATTCTTTTGTTAATAATATTACTACTCCTGAAGGTGGTACTCATGAGGATGGTGTAAGACGTGCACTAACAAGAATTTTAAATAAGTATGCAACTACGAATAATATTTTAAAAGAAAAAGATGATCCTTTGTCTGGTGAAGATGTACGTGAAGGAATTACTATGATTATTTCTTGTAAGCATCCTAATCCTCAATTTGAAGGCCAAACAAAGACAAAACTTGGGAATAGTGAAGTAAGAGGTATTGCGGATAAAATATTTGCTGAAGCTTTTGAAAGATTTTTAATGGAAAATCCTGATCAAGCTAGAATTATATTAGATAAGGCTATGACAGCTAGTAGGGCAAGAGTTGCTGCTAAAAAGGCTCGTGAATTAACTCGTCGTAAAGGTGATTTAGATATTATTAATTCTTTTGGTAAATTATCTGATTGTAAGAGTAAGGATGCTACAGTATCTGAGATATTCTTGGTTGAGGGTGATTCTGCTGGAGGATCTGCTATAAAAGGAAGAGATTCTATGACACAGGCAATTCTTCCTTTGAGAGGAAAAATTCTAAATGTTGAAAAGGCTAGGCTTGATAGGGCTTTAGGTAATGAAGAAATACGTACTATTATTACTGCTTTTGGTACAGGAATCGGTGAAGAATTTGATTTAAGTAAGTTAAGGTATCATAAAATTATTATTATGACAGATGCAGATGTTGATGGTAGTCATATTCGTGTACTATTATTAACGTTATTTTATCGCTTTTTCCGTCCAATTGTGGAAGCCGGACATGTTTATGCAGCTCAACCACCACTATTTTGTATAAAGCATGGAAAAACTATTAAATACGTTTTAAATGAAGAAGAGCGGGATGAATATTTGTCTGGATTATCTACTAATACAAAGTATGAAATAACTCGTATGAAAGGTTTAGGAGAGATGGATGCTGAAGAATTATGCGAAACAACTATGGATATTAAATCTCGAATTTTAAGACAAATTACGGTTGATGATGCTATTGCTGCTGATGAGGTGTTTTCTAAATTAATGGGTGAGGAAGTTGAGCCTCGTCGTGAATTTATAGAAACAAATGCTACATATGTAGAAAATTTGGATATTTAGGAGGTTTATAAATGGATAGATTAGAAAAGAACAATATTGTTAAGGAAGTTCAAGATTCTTTTTTAGAATATTCGATGAGTGTTATTGTTGCTCGGGCACTTCCTGATTTAAGAGATGGTTTAAAGCCTGTTCATAGACGTATTTTGTATTCTATGTTTGAATCTGGTTATACGCCTGATAAGCCTCACAAAAAGAGTGCTAGAATTGTCGGAGATGTTATGGGTAAATATCACCCACATGGAGATTCTTCTATTTATGATGCTATGGTAAGAATGGCGCAAGATTTTTCTTATCGTTATATGTTGGTTGATGGACATGGTAATTTTGGTAATATTGAAGGTTATGGTGCAGCTGCGATGCGTTATACGGAGTCAAGATTATCTAAGATTTCTTTGGAATTACTTCGTAACATTAATAAGAATACTGTTAATTTTATTCCAAATTTTGATGAAAGTGAAAGAGAACCTGAAGTTTTACCTTCTAGATTTCCTAATATTTTGGTAAACGGAACAACTGGTATTGCTGTTGGAATGGCAACGAATATTCCTCCTCATAATTTAGGTGAGGTAATTGATGGTTGTGTTGCTTATATTGATAATCATGATATTGAACTTGATGAATTAATGAATTATATAAAAGGGCCTGATTTTCCTACAGGAGCGACAATACTTGGAAATAGTGGAATTCGTAAGGCTTATGAAACTGGTAGAGGAAGTATTACTATTCGCAGTAAGGCTAGAATTGAAGAAGAAAACGGAAAACAACAAATTATTATTGATGAAGTTCCTTATGGAGTAAATACTTTAGAATTAAAAAATAAAGTTGCTGAACTTGTTCACAATAAAACAATTGAAGGTATTGCAGATTATCATTCTGATTTAAAGGATGGAATCCGAATAACAATTACTTTAAAAAGAGATGCTAATGCTCCTGTCGTTTTAAATAAGCTTTATAAACATACACAACTTCAAACGACTTATGGAATTATTTTCTTAATGTTGGATCAAGGTGTTCCCAAGACTCTTAGTTTGAAGGAAATAATTTCTAAGTATATTGATTATCAAAGGGAAGTCATTATAAGACGTACTCAATTTGATTTGGATGTTGCAGAAAAAAGAGTTCATATTTTGGAAGGTTTAAAAATAGCTTTAGATAATATCGATGCTGTTATTAAGTTAATTCGTGGTTCTAATTCTGATGAAGAAGCTAGAAATGGTTTAATGAATAACTTTAAGTTATCTGAAATTCAAGCTAATGCAATTTTAGAGATGAGATTACGTCGTTTAACGGGATTAGAAAGAGAGAAAATAGAAAATGAGTTAAATGATTTACTAAAGTTAATTCAAGAGTTAAAAGACATTTTAGCTAGTGATCAGAAGATATTAGAAGTAATTAAGAATGAATTATTAGAAATTAAACAGAAATATGGTGATGAAAGACGTACTAATATTGATATGACAGCAATTGAATATATTGAAGACGAGTCTTTAATACCTGAAGAAGATATTATTATTAATTTAACGAAAAAAGGATATATAAAGAGAATAAAAACAAACACTTATAAGACACAAAATCGTGGGGGTGTAGGTATTAAAGGTATGTCTACTAACGAGGAAGATTTTGTTGAGCATTTAATATCTATGAATACACATGATTATGTATTATTCTTCTCTAATAGGGGAAGAGTATATAGAATGAAAGGATATGAAGTTCCAGAGTTTTCTAGACAGTCTAAGGGGTTACCAGTTGTTAATTTATTACCTTTAGAGAAAAATGAGAACATAAGTTCGATAGTAAGTATAAAACGTGATGATGATTCAATTAAATATTTAATGTTTGCAACAAAAAATGGAGTTGTTAAAAGAACTCCTATAGAAGAATTTGATAATATCCGTAAAGGTGGAAAAATTGCTATTATATTAAAAGAAAATGACGAATTAATAAGTGTAAAAAGCACTTGTGGAAAAAATGAAATAGTAATTGGGGCAAGCAATGGGAGACTTGTTAGGTTTAATGAGGAAGAAGTTAGATCTATGGGTCGAAATACTTCTGGAGTTAAAGGAATGGAGTTAGATGGAGCTATTGTTGTTGGTGCAGAAGTTGTGGAAAGTGGGCATTTAGTATTAATTGTTACTGAAAATGGCTATGGAAAGAAAACAATAGTTGATGAATATCGTTTAACTCATAGGGGAAGTAAAGGTGTAAAAGCTTTAAATGTTACTGAGAAAAATGGTATGATGGCTTCTTTAAAATGTCTTAATCCAGATGATCATTTAGATTTAATGATTATTACGGATAGTGGTATTATTATTAAGCTACCTTTGGAGCAAGTATCTGTATTGAAAAGAGCTACTCAAGGAGTTCGTCTAATTAATTTAAAAGATAATCAAAAAGTTTCTACTGTAGCTTTGGTGGAAAAAGAAGTTGAAAATGAAAATAAAACATCTTTTGAAGATAGTACGGTTGATGTAGAAGAAAATCAAGTTGATTAATTTATTGAAAATATTAATAAAACCCTAATTAAGTTTTACGCTTAATTGGGGTTTTATAATTAAATTTAAAATTTGAACATTATTTATTATTAATATTATTTTAAAATATATTATCAGTAAAATTTTAAGTTTTGTTCCAATTATTTACATTAAAGTTTATATATAGCTTCAAACGTGTAGGCTGTGGAAAAAATTATTTCATATATTCTTTTTATTATTTATCTTATCAAAATATTTCCCGGGAAATAATTTAACAGAAATAGTTGATGCTTCACGTGAAACGTAATAAGTTTTAATAATTTTTGTTTTTTATATGAACTATAGCATATCAGAATATTTCCCGGGAAATAATTTAACAGAAACAGTTGATGTTTCACGTGAAACGTAATAAGTTTTAATAATTTTTGTTTTTTATATGAACTATAGCATATCAAAATATTTCCTGGGAAATAATTTAACAGAAATAGTTGATGTTTCACGTGAAACGTAATAAGTTTTAATAATTTTTGTTTTTTATATGAATTATAGCATATCAAAATATTTCCCGGGAAATATTTTGATGACATTTATTAAAAAAATATGCTGTTATTTTTTAATAAATGTTTACTTTTTTATTTATTTATATTAAAATAAGCTTGTGCAATGAAAGTGATTGAAATAGGTCAGGATTGGAAAATAGCAGCCTTAAAATCCTCCTTTCATGTGCACTTTTTCTTTTTTGGAGGAATTATGAATAAAGAATATATGGACTTAGCTTTTTTTTATGCGGAAAAGGCTTATAATTTGGACGAAGTTCCAATTGGCGCAGTTATTGTAAAAGATGATAAAATTATTTCTTATGGATTTAATTTAAAAGAATCTAATAAATCTGTTTTAGAACATGCTGAGATTATTGCAATAAGAGAGGCTTCTAAAAAAATAGATAATTGGAGATTGGATGGATGCTCAATTTATGTTACGTTAGATCCTTGCCCTATGTGTGCTAGTGCAATTAAACAATCTCGTATTTCGTTTGTTTATTCTGCTTTAGAAAATTTGGATAAAGAAAATTCTCAATTAATTCATAAAATATTTGAAAATAATACTATAAATCCTTTTGTTTCTTTTGAATCAAATATTGATGCTGAACGTTCAAAAAAAATGTTAAGTTCTTTTTTTAAAAAACAAAGAAATAAATGAAAATATTTCTTTGATTGTTTATATTTGTTTTATAATATAGTTAGGAGGCTTTTATATGTATCATGCTTTATATAGAAAATACAGACCTAAAAACTTTAATTCTGTTGTTGGTCAGGATTCTGTTATAAAAACTTTAAAAAATTCTATTATTAATCAAAATTTTTCTCATGCTTATATGTTTTTTGGCCCAAGAGGTACTGGAAAAACTTCTGTGTCTAAAATTTTTGCTCGTAGCGTTAATTGCTTAAGCCCAGTGGATGGTTGTGCTTGTGGTAATTGTGATAGTTGTAAGTATTCTTTTTCTAAAAATTGTATTGATATTATTGAAATAGATGCTGCTTCTAATAATGGCGTGGATGAAATTAGAGAATTGAAAAATAAAATTTCTTTAGTTCCTAGTGAATTAAAATATAAGGTGTATATAATTGATGAAGTACATATGTTATCTATTGGGGCTTTTAATGCCTTATTAAAAACATTAGAAGAGCCACCAGAACATGCAATTTTTATTTTAGCTACTACTGATCCTCAAAAAGTCCCAGAAACAATTGTTTCTAGGTGTCAGTGCTTTTCTTTCAAAAGATTGTCTTCTAATATTATTAAAGAAAAATTAGATTCTGTTTGCAAGGAAGAATCTATTGATATTGATCTTGAAGTTTTGGAGGGAGTTTCTTTATTATCTGATGGGGGATTGCGAGATGCCCTTGGTTTATTGGATATGTTGATTTCATATTCTGATGGTAGAATTACGATGGATTGTTTTACTGAAGTAAATGGTATGATTTCTACTGAACAATTAAGTCAATTTGTTAAAAATGTATTAGATGGTGATATTGTTTCTATTTTAACTAGTATTAATAATTTTGAAAATAGTGGAAAAAACTTAATTCAAATTTTTACTCAGTTATTAAATTATACAAGAAATTTAATTGTTGATTATTATTTAAATAAGACTAGTTTGACTTTTTCTGTTGATTTATTACAGAAATTTGCTAATAATTTAAATGAAAAAATGTTTGAAATAAAAAAGAGCTCTAATGCTAAAATATTTATGGAAATGTTTTTTTTGAAATTTGTAAATGATTACATTTTGTCTTCTTCTATTAACAAAGTAGAGCAAGTGAAAAAAAATGAAATAACTTTTGAAAATGGTGAAAAGATATTAGCAAAAGCTGCTGAAAAAAAAGAAGAAGTAAGTATCAATGCTCTGAAAGACGAAAAATCTGAATTATTAATGATTGAAAAAAAAGATGCTTCTTTTAATAATTTTGAATCCGGGGTATTGAATATTGCTGAGATTATGCGGGTTCGTGTTAATAATACTTTGGCTCTTGCTAATAAAAAATTATTGTCTGATGAAATTGTTAAATTTGAAAAACTAAAAGATTTTACTTTTGATCAAGAAATTGGTTATATTGCTTGTACATTATTAGACTCAACTGTTAGAGCTGTTAGCGAAGAAAATATGATTATTAGTTTTGAATATGATTCGAATGTAAAACAGAATTTACTTGTTCTTGACAAGATTATGGATGTTTATTTTAAAGTAACTAATTCCTATAAAAAGATAGCTATTATTACTGATGAAGAGTGGAATAAATATAAAAACGAATATATTTTAAATTTAAAAAGTGGTATAAAGTACAAAGTAATTGAAGAACCAAAAGAAGTGTTGGAAGAATCAAAAAATGATGATATAATATCTAATAGTGCAATTGAACTGTTTGGTGATGTTGTAGAAATTGAATAAAGGAGAGTTGTTTATGAATAATATGCAAGCTATGTTAAAGCAAGCTCAAGCTTTACAAAAAGATATGCTGAAAGTGAAAAAAGAAATAGATGAAAGTGAATTTGTTGGTGAAAGTTCTTTAGTAAAAGTAACTTTAAAGGGAACAAAGGAAGTAGTAGGCGTAGAAATTGATGCTAATTCTTTGGATTCTGATGATATTGAAGCATTAGAAGATATGTTGATTGTTGCTATTAATCAAGCAAATAAAAAAATTGATGATATGACTGAAAGAAAAATGGGTAAATTTGGCTCTATACCAGGTTTATTTTAGAAATTTGTATGTATCCTGAAAGTATTAAAAATTTGATAGACTCTTTTAAATGTTTTCCAGGAATAGGTGAAAAAACAGCAGAAAGACTGGCTTTTTCTGTTTTGGATTTGGAAGAGGAACAAATAAAGTTTTTTTCTTCAAGTCTTTTAGATGTTTCAGATAAAGTTCATAAATGTGCTAAGTGTAATACTTTAACTGATAGTGAGCTTTGTTATATTTGCTCTGATTCTACTAGAAAGTCTGATGTTTTATGTGTTGTAGAGGATTCTAAAAGTGTGTTTTTGTTTGAAAAATTTGGCATCTTTCATGGAAAGTATCATGTTCTTAATGGCTTGATTTCTCCTTTGGATGGGATTAACCCTGAAGATATAGGTATTGGGAAATTGTTGGATCGTATTCATGATGAAAATTTTGGAGAAATTGTGTTTGCTTTTAAACCGAGTTCAGAAGGGGAAATTACAACATTATATATAAAAAGAACTTTAGAAAATTTGGGCATTAAAATTACGCAATTAGCTAGTGGTGTTCCTATAGGTGCTGATATGGAATATTTAGATAAATTAACACTTGAGAGAGCTATGAATGATAGAAAAAGTATTGAATAATTTTTTTCTTTCTTTCATATTTATTAGTGGTGATTTTTATTAATTTTGTAAAAAAAATATTAAATAAAGTAATTGGTTCTACGTTTTTTCTTTATTTGTTTAATATAGTGTTTGATTCATTTAATCTAATAATACCAATTAACTTATATACTATTTCTATAACTTCTTTATTAGGCTTTTTTGGCTTTGCTGGTCTTCTTATTTTTAAATTTATTTTTTTGTGAGGATGTTATGGATGAAATATCATTAATTAAGAAAAAATATATTAATTATATTGATAATGCTGTGAAAAATCATAAAATTTTCCATGCTTATTTATTTGAAGTTGGGAACTATGATAATGATTTTCAATATATTCTTGATTTTATAAAAATGATTTTAACAGATTGCTTGTATGAAGAAATAAATAAGAGTAATAATCCTATTTTTTATTTGATTGATAGTGGTACTTATTTAGATGTTCATATTATAGAGCCTGATGGTAATTTTATTAAAAAAAATCAGATTTTAGAATTGCAGAAAGAATATAAAAATAAGTCATTATTAAATGGAAAAAGAATTTATATTATTAAGCATGTTGAAAAAATGAATTTATCTTCTGCTAATACTATGTTAAAATTTTTAGAGGAACCAGAAGAAGATATTATTGCTTTTTTAGTTACTGAAAATCGTTATTCGGTTATTGAAACTATTTTGTCTAGATGTCAGATTGTTACTTTAAAAGATAGTGATATTTCATTTTATATTAATGATAATATTTTAAGTTTGTTAAAATGTGTTATTGATCCTCATAGTTTTTTTATAAATTACAAAAATATGATTAGTATTTATTCTGATAAGACTATTATTTTAGATGATTTGAAACTTGTGGAAAGTATTATTATTACTGTTATAAATGATAGATATAAAATTACAAATATATTGGATAAAACTGTTGTTTCCTTGTTTAATAATATTGATGATAATAGTCTTTTAAGTAAAATATCTATCTTAGAAGAAGAATTGACTAAGCTTGATTTTAATGTAAATTATAAGTTATGGCTTGATTCGTTATTTTCTAAATTGATTATAGGAGGTTAGATATCGTGATGGATGTTGTGATTGTGAGTTGTGATGAAACTAAGAATGTTTACTATTTGTCTCCAAATTCTTTATCTTTAAAGAAAAATGATTTTGTTGTTTTTGAAACAGAAAATGGATTGTTGACAGGTCATATTTGTAAAGAATTATATAAAGAAAAAGAAAAAAATTTGATCTTACCTTTATTTAAAGTTCTTCGAGTTTTAGATACAAAAGATATTGAACAGTATCAAAAAAATAAAAAAGAAGCATTGGAAGCATTGAATCAAGCTAAGAAAATTAATCAAAAGTTGAATCTAAATATGAATTTTATAGATGCTTATTATTATTTTGATAAATCACAATTGTTATTTTCTTTTTTAGCAGAAAATCGTGTTGATTTTCGTGAACTTGCTAAAAAGCTTGCTAGTAAATATAAAACAAGAATTGAGCTTCGTCAGATTGGTGTTCGGGATAAAGCAAAGAAAATAGGTGGATTAGGTCCTTGTGGATTGTTTCTATGTTGTAATTCTTTTTTAACAGATTTTAATAGTGTTTCTATTAATATGGCAAAGAATCAAATGCTTGCTTTAAATCCTTCTAAAATTAATGGTATATGTGGTAGATTATTATGTTGCTTAGGTTATGAAAATGATACTTATACAGAGTTAAAAAAGGAATTGCCAACAGTTGGATTAGTAGTTGATACTCCATTTGGAATGGGAAAAACTATTTCTGTTGATATATTTAAACAAACTTATCAAGTTGATTTA
The DNA here is from genome assembly GCA_902783315.1 of uncultured Erysipelotrichaceae bacterium. GTDB lineage: Bacteria > Bacillota_I > Bacilli_A > RF39 > UBA660 > UBA3789. Next base: position 30,101 of record CACZQK010000012.1, read on the forward strand.
AAGGATAAAGGAATATTGGATTTTAATAAGGAAGATAATAAATAGTGGAAAGATTAGATGATGTTTTAGGTTATAAAAATTTGAAAATTTATCAAAATTCCGATTTTTTTTCTTTTTCTTTAGATAGTATTATACTTGCTAATTATTCGTCTATTCGTTTAAGAGATAAAAAAATAGTAGATTTTTGTACTGGAAATGGTGTTATTCCTTTGATTTTGACTAGACGATGTAGTCAAAATATTATTGGAGTTGAGATACAAGAAAAATTAGTTTCTTTAGCTAAAAAATCTGTAGTTTATAATAATTTGGAAAATCGTATATCTATTGTGTGTGATGATGTTAAAAATTTTTCTAATGAACATTTGAATGAATTCGACCTTGTGTTATGTAATCCTCCGTATTTTAAATTAGAAGAAAAAAGTAGTATAAGTGAATCTTACGAAAAAAGAATAGCTCGGCATGAATTATTAATTAATTTGGAAGAAATTTGTGCTTGTGCAAAAAAAGTTTTGAAAGACAATGGTATACTTTCAATTGTTCATAGGGGAAATCGTTTGGTAGAAATTTTTGAGCTTTTTCGTCTTTATACTATTGAGCCCAAAAGAATAAAATTTATTTATGAAAGTTTGGATAGAGAACCAATTTTGGTATTGGTTGAAGGTCAAAAAAATGGAAAGCCTGGTTTAAAGATAGATAGGCCATTAATTAAATATAATTTGAATGGTCAAATGACTGAAGAATATTCTTGTTTGCAGAAGGAGGTATACTGTGATTCAAAAGAGTTATGATGATACTGCGGGTTTATATTTGATTCCTACGCCTATTGGTAATTTGGATGATATTACAGTTCGCTCTTTAAATACTTTGAGGAATGTTGATGTTATTCTTTGTGAAGATACTAGAAATACTGGACTTTTACTTCATCATTATAATATTCATAAGAAGTTAATAAGTTGTCATGAGTATAATGAAAGCAATATGATTCAGTCAGTTATTTCTATGCTTGAAAAGGGACTAGCTGTTGGCCTTGTTACTGATCAAGGGACCCCTATTATTAGTGATCCTGGTTTTATTATTGTGCGAGCTGTTATTGATGCTGGATACAATGTTATATCATTACCTGGGGCAACAGCTTTTGTTCCAGCTCTAACTGTTTCTGGAATAGAACCTTCGCCTTTTTTGTTTTTTGGATTTTTAAATTCTAAGCAGCAAAAACAAATTAGTGAATTAAAATCTTTAAAAAACTATAAATGTACTTTAATTTTTTATGAATCTGTTCATAGAATAAAATCTACTCTTCAAAATATGTTAGATATTTTTGGTAATAGAAATATTGCTATTTGTCGTGAATTATCAAAAATTCATGAAGAAATACTGAGAAGTAATATCGAAAATGCAATTTCTCTCGTAGATAATATGAAAGGAGAATTTGTTTTAATTGTTGAGGGAAACAAAGAAATAATCGATTATAGTAATTTAGATGTTTTAGATCATGTTAAAATGTATGTAGAAGATGGAATGAATGAAAAAGATGCAGTCAAATTAGTTGCTCAGGAGCGGCATGTTGCTAAATCTGTTATTTATAATGAATATCATAATAGGAAGTGATTTTATGAAGTTAATTGTTGGGTTAGGAAATCCTGGAAAAGAATATAAAAATACGCGTCATAATATTGGATTTGATTTTGTTGATTATTATCTTAATGAAAAAAAAATTATAAGCACTTGGAATAATAAGTTTAATGGTCTTTTTATTGATATATTTTTAAATGGAGAAAAAGTTATTTTTTTAAAACCACAAACTTATATGAATTTATCTGGTGAGTCTGTTCATAAAATTATGGATTATTTTAATATTTCTGTAGATGATTTATTTGTTATTTCTGATGATCTTGATTTGTTTGTTGGAAATTTTAAATTAAAAAATGGTGGTTCTAGTGCTGGACATAATGGTTTAAAGAGTATTGAAAGTTGTATTGGAACTTCTTCTTATAAGCGATTAAAAATTGGTATTTCAAATAATAAATCTATTGATACAAAAGATTATGTATTAGGTCAATTTTCAAAGAAAGATAAAGTAGCTTTAGATTCTTTATTTTCAGAGTTATGTTTTGTAGTAGACGATTATTTTAAATTAACTTTTTCAGATTTAATGAATAAATATAATCAAAAAAATAGGTGATTTTATGAATTTTTTTGAAGATTTAGTTGATATAAAAATAGAAAAAAACATTGGTTTATGTAATCTGACGAATGAATTTTTTTGTTTGATTTTAAATAGAATTTATCAAAAGGAACATAGAAATATTTTGGTTGTTGTTGATAGTATTTTTGAAGCAAATCAAATTTATCATATTTTGAAAAATTATAATGACTTTGTATATCTATTTCCTATGGATGATTTTTTAACTAGCGAAGCTTTGGCGTCTTCTTTTGATTTATTATCGAGGAGAATGGATACTTTAAATTACTTTGCTTTTAATAATAATGGAATTATTATTACCAATTTGATGGGATATTTAAGATTTTTACCTAGAAAAAACAATTATAGAAAATTTATTTTTACTCTAAAAACAGGTGATATTATTGACAGAAACGAACTTGTGGAAAAAATATTATCATGTGGTTATGAAAAAGATACATTAGTTAATAAGACGGGAGAATTTAGTGTTCGTGGGTTTGTTATTGATATTTTTCCAATAAATGAAGAAAACCCAGTTCGTATTGAATTTTTTGATGATGAAATTGAGTCTATTCGGTATTTTGATATTAATGATCAAAAATCTATTTCAAAAGTTGATTCTATTAATATTATGCCTTTTTTTGAATTTTTAACAGATGCGAAGGTAGAAGAAGATCATTTTGGTAAACAAAAATTTTTACCATTATATGAAGATGTTTCAAATATTTCCGATTATTTGGGTGAATGCTATACTTTTTTTAAAGATTATGAGCAGATAAAGTTATCTTATACTGAAATTTTGTTTGAAGTAGAAGAATTTAGAAAGGAAAAAAATGTCGAATTTTCTTTTAATTATTTTCATGATTTGGAAAAATTGAAAGTTGAATATCCTTTATATTATTTTTCTTTTTCTAATATGAAAAAAACTTCTTATTGTTATCCAATATTTAATTTTGGGGTAAATACTATCAATAATTTTAATGAGAGTGCTGATGCAATTAATAGTTTTCTTATAGAAAATCTTAATGGTGGCAAAACTATTATAATTTGTTTAAAATCTTTTCAAATTAAAAGTCTTTTAAAGCATTTAACTGTTAAAGTTGTGGAAAGTTCTTTTGATTCTATTTCTTTGAATTCTGTTAATATTATTGATGGACAATTATCGGAAGGTTTTATTTATCATGATTTTGTTGTTCTTACTGCTCATGAATTATTTAGAACTGTTGAAAAGAAAAAAAATTATAATACGAAATTTAAATATTCTACATCAATTCATGATATTAATAAGCTTGATATAGGTGATTATGTTGTTCATAATGTTCATGGTATTGGAATTTATAATGGAATAAAAACTTTAAGCTTGCATGATATCACAAAGGATTATTTAGAAATTCTTTATCAAGGTACTGATAAAATTTATATTCCTGTGGAAAAGATTAGTTTGATTAGTAAATTTTCTGGTAAAGAGGGCATAATACCTAAAATTAATAAATTAGGTGGAAATGAATGGAAGAAAACAAAAAATCGTGTAAAATCTAAAGTAAAGGATATGGCTAATCAGTTGTTAAAATTGTATGCAGAAAGAGAAGCTCGGAAGGGATTTTCTTTTTCGAAAGATAATGAATTGTCTGTTTCTTTTGAAAATGATTTTCAATATGAATTAACGGCAGATCAAAAAAATGCTATTGCTCAAATTAAAAGTGATATGGAATCTCCTGTTCCAATGGATCGATTACTTTGTGGTGATGTTGGTTTTGGAAAAACTGAAGTAGCTTTTGTAGCAGCTTTTAAAGCAATTTTAGATTCTAAACAAGTACTTTTTCTTTGTCCAACAACAATTCTTTCCAAGCAACATTATGAAAATGCTTTGATTCGTTTTCATAATTTTCCTGTTAGCATAGCTTTATTAAATAGATTCACTAGTTCTAGGGAAGTTAAACGCATTATTGATGGACTAGAAAATGGAACTATTGATATGCTCATTGGGACTCATCGTCTTTTGAGTTCTGACATTAAGCCTTTAAATTTAGGATTATTAATTATTGATGAGGAACAACGTTTTGGTGTTGCTCATAAAGAAAAGATAAAACAATATAAAACTAATGTTGATGTTTTAACATTAACTGCTACTCCTATTCCTCGAACTTTGCAAATGTCTTTAGTTGGGATTAGAAGTTTATCACTGATAGAGACTCCTCCTAGTAATCGGTATCCTGTGCAAACTTATGTTGTGGAAGAAAATAAGCAAATTTTGAAAGATGCTATTTATAAAGAATTATCTAGAGGTGGTCAGGTATTTATTTTATATAATAGAGTTCAGTCTATTAATGAGTTTTTCTATAAAATTCAAGAGATTGCTATGGATGCTAGGATTGCAATTGCTCATGGGCAGATGCCTAAAAATAAATTAGAAAATACTATTTATGATTTTGTTAATTATAAATATGATATTTTGCTTTGTACTACGATTATTGAAACGGGTATTGATATTCCAAATGTTAATACATTAATTGTTATTGATGCAGATCTTTTTGGATTAAGTCAACTATATCAAATTAGAGGTAGAGTTGGTAGAAGTGATAAGTTTGCTTATGCTTATCTAATGTATCGACCATATAAGAAATTAACGGAAACTGCCATTAAAAGATTAAATGTCATAAAAGAATTTACAAAATTAGGAAGTGGTTTTTCAATTGCTACTAGGGATTTATCAATTCGTGGGGCTGGGGATATGTTAGGGAGTGAGCAAGCTGGTTTTATTGATAGTGTTGGAATTGATTTATATTTAAAAATGTTAGAAGATGAAATTCGAAGTATTAAACATGAACCATTGTTAGAAGAAGAAAGTTTTGAAGACAGTAAACCTTTAATTGATGTTACTACACATATTGAAGATTCTTATGTTCAAGAAGATGATTTAAAAATAGAAATTCATCGTATGATTAATTCTATTGAAGATAAAGAATCTTTTTCAAAAGTTAAAGAGGAACTTGAAGATCGTTTTGGAAAAATAAGTGAAGATCTAATTATTTATATGTATGAGGAATGGTTTGAAAAGTTAGCTAGAAGGCTCAGAGTTCAAAGCGTTCATCAAACAAAAAATTCCATTGAAATTGTTTTTTCCCCAGATATTGTAGAAAAAATGGATACTGAGAAAATTTTTGTAGAAGCTTTTTATATTTCAAATATGTTTCGATTTGTTAGTAAAGGTAATTCTTTTGCTATTATATTGGATATTATTAAGTTAGAGAAACATCCAATTTATTATTTAGTTTCTCTTCTTAATGAAATCTGTGAAAAGTGTTTATTATCTATTGACTAATATTTTTCAAATTGTTACATTTATAATGCTAGGAGGATAGATAATGGAAGAAGAAATAATAACAAAGATGAAATTGCAACATTTTGAAAATTATAAGCAAGCAATTATCGAAATTATCAAAAATAATACAACAGCTTTAGTAGATGATGATGTTATGTCTTTAATTGGAACTCCACCTCTAGATTCTATGGATCTTATTAAGAATAAGTTTTTAGAATTAGCTAAGAAGAATAAAGTTATTTTAAATGCAGAAGAACTTAGCTATATATTAAATTTATATCGTAGTAGTCTTTTTGACTGTTGTGATAAAATAAAAAATAAGAGAATAGATGTTTTATCTAAAAAAATTCAAGATTATTCGTTTTCTGGTGGAACTGATACTATTGTATTTTATAAGAAAGACTTTATAAATTTAAACAGGGATATTAAAAAAATATTAAAAGACCAATTGATAATTTCTTTAGAAAAAAAATTTTTAGATAATATTAATAAGGTTTTTACTTTAAATATGGATAATTCTATTAAAGATAAAATTGTTTTAGATATTACAAAATATATGAAAGGTTCTTATCAAAGACAAGTATTAGAGAATTTTGATATTAAAGTTTTGGTGAAAGATACAACTTTGATTAATGGTATTAAAGAACAGTCCGAAAGATATTTATTTACTTTGAATAATTCTAGATTATTAAACGAGTTCAGTGATTGATTCTTTTATTTTGATATGTTATAATGTTTTATATTTTAAATGTATTGATGAAGAGCTAATATTTTTATGCTTATAGGAGAGAGCTCGGTTGGTGAAAAAGAGTATAGGAAAATTTATTAGTATGGCTTCTGAACTCCTATATCGATATGTAGGTATAGGCGTATTCGGCGTTAACGATTCAAGTGTATAATAAAATTATTATAAAGTAAGGTGGTACCGCGATATTTCGTCCTTATATTATAATGATTTTTTTGTTTGATAAGTTTTTAAATGACTCTTTAATACATTTAATGTTATAATTTTGAATTAGGAGTGATAACATGGAAAAATATTATATTTCAACAGCAATTGCTTATACTTCTGGGAAACCTCATATTGGAAATACTTATGAGATTGTTTTAGCTGATGCGATTGCTAGATATAAAAGAATGCAAGGTTATGATGTTTATTTTCAAACCGGAACAGATGAACATGGTGAGAAGATTGAATTAAAGGCAAAAGAAGCAGGAAAAACTCCAAAAGAATTTGTTGATGAAAAAGCAGCAGAAATTCGAAAAATTTGGGATATTATGGATACAAGTTATGATCGTTTTGTTCGTACTACGGATGAAAAACATGAAAAAGCTGTGCAACATATTTTTAAATATATGTATGATAAAGGTGATATTTATAAAGGAGAATATAAAGGACTTTATTGTACTCCTTGTGAGTCTTTTTGGACAGAATCTCAATTGGAAAATGGAAAATGTCCTGATTGTGGTAGGGATGTAGCAGAAAAATGTGAAGAAGCTTATTTTTTTCGTTTGAGTAAATATCAGAATCAATTAGAAAATTATATCAATGAACATCCTGAATTTATCCAACCTGTTTCTAGAAAAAATGAGATGATTAATAATTTTATTAAGCCTGGACTTCAAGATTTATGTGTTTCACGGACATCTTTTAAGTGGGGAATTCCTGTAGACTTTGATCCAAATCACGTCGTTTATGTTTGGCTAGATGCTTTAACTAATTATATTACGAATATTGGATATGATGTTGGTGTAGAAAATGAAGAGTTTTCTTATAAATGGCCTGCTGACTTACATTTAATTGGTAAAGACATTATTCGTTTTCATACTATTTATTGGCCATGTTTTTTAATGAGTTTAGGTGTTCCTCTTCCAAAAATGGTATTTGGACATCCTTGGTTAATTATGGCTGATGGAAAAATGAGTAAGTCTCGTGGAAATGTTGTTTATGCAGATGATTTAGTAAAAGAATTTGGTGTTGATGCTGTTCGTTATTATTTCTTGCATGAAATTCCATTTGCAAGTGACGGTGTATTTACAAGGGAGTTATTAATTGAAAGGATTAATGGTGATCTTGCTAATATATTGGGTAATTTAGTTCAAAGAACTATTTCAATGGGAAACAAATATTTTGATGGTAAAATTTCAAATAAAAATGTAGAAGAAGATTTAGATAATAGCTTTATTTATGGTATTCATTCTTTGGAAGGAAAAGTTACAGAAAAAATGGATGAATTACAAATTAGTGATGCAATTGGAGAAATTTTTCAACTTCTTCGTGCTAGCAATAAATATATTGATGAGACTATGCCTTGGGTTCTTGCTAAAGATAATGGTAAAAAGGATCGTTTAGAGACAGTACTATATAATTTATTAGAAGCTATTCGTGTAAGTGCTGTATTTTTAGAGGCATTTTTACCATCTACTAGTGAGAAAATATTTCAACAATTAAATCAATCTTGTAAAGATTTTGATTATAATGATTCTATTTCTTATAATTTAGGAACACCAAGTCCTTTATTTATGAGAATCTAATTAAAAAAATTGTAATCAGTCTTCTTTTTTCATGTTTATTAGTTGGGGTGATTTTATGTTTATAGATACTCATTGCCATTTATCAAAAGAGGATTATGATGATATTGATTTGGTTTTATTTGAAAATGCTGCTAATGGTGTTGATAAAATTATTATTTCTGGTTGTACTAAAGAAACTCTTTTAGAATCTTTAGAATTTTCTGAGTGTTATTCAACTGTTTTTGTTACATTAGGATATCATCCTAGTGAAGCGTCTATTATTACAAAAGAGGATTTAAAATTTTTAGAAGAAATTATTCATCACGATAAGGTTGTTGGAATTGGAGAGATTGGTTTGGACTATCATTATGGAAAGGAAGATAAAGAGAAACAAAAGAATCTTTTTCGTGAACAAATGCGTATTGCTTTAAAGAATAATCTTCCAGTTGTGATTCATAGTCGCGATGCTACTCAAGATACTATTGAAATATTAAAAGAATTTCCTGGTGTTGTTGGTGATATTCATTGCTTTAGTGGTAGTGTTGAGACTGCGCGTATTTATATTTCGATGGGATATAAAATAGGTATTGGTGGTGTTTTAACTTTTAAAAATAGTAATTTATCTCAAGTTGTTGAAAAAATAGGTTTAAAAAACATTTTGTTAGAAACTGATGCTCCTTATTTAGCCCCAGAACCTTTTCGCGGTAAAAAAAATTCTTCTAAGTATATTTCTTATATTGCAAAAAAATTGTCTGAAATTTTTGATGTTTCTTTAAATGAAGTAGGGAAAATTACTGTTGATAATGCTATTCAGTTGTTTGACTTAAAATAGAATATGTGGTATTTTAAAATAATAAGTGGGTTGGAGGAATGGTATGAAAAAACAAATATTTGTTTCTTTATTTGTTATTCTTGTTTTGTTTCTTTTTTCTTTTCTATTTGCTTTTTTTTACAATCAAAATAAAGAAAAAAATAAAAAACCTCTTTTGGTAAAATTTAATCCGTTTGAAGTTATTTACTTTACAAATAAATTACCTCTTTCTGATACTCTTGGTAAAGAAATGGATAGTAAGAACATTAATAGTAATATTCAAGGCTATACAAATGTTTTAATAAAAAACTCTAATGATTTTTCTGTTGAGTATGATATTTATTTAACTAAAAATGATATAAAATATAATCAGATAAAAGAAAACTATGTTAAACTTTATTTAACTGATAGTAAAGATAATCCATGTAATGGTTATGAAAAGAATAAGGTGCCATCTTATAGTGATTTACTTTATTTGTCTGATAGGCCTAATTCAAAATTATTGTATCATGGTTTTCTAGATAAAAATTCATCTAAATCATTTAAGATTCGTTCCTGGCTTTCAGATAGTTATGTTATTGCTGATTATATAGAAGCATTTTCAGCTGAAATTAATGTTAGAATAAAGTAGGAGGAAAAGATGAAAAAAAAATCTGAATCATCTAAATGTTTTTTATTTTTTATTTTTTTTATTTGTGTAGTATTGTTGATTTTTTCTATTATTGGTTTTGTACTTTTTTTTAATCGTAAGCCCAAAATTATTAGTGAGAAGGAAAATGGTGGAACTGTTGTTTTAAAATATGTAACTGATTTTGCTGGTTTGAAATTACTTAAGGCTATTCCAACTAGTGATATTGTAGGTGTACAGAATTTAAATGATGGTGAGTTTTTTGATTTCTCGGTAGATACTTCTATTGACGAAGCTGCTTCGATTGATTATGAAATATCTATTACAAAAGACAAAAAAACTTGTAATTTATCAGATGAAGATGTTCGAATTTATTTAGAAAGAGAAGAAAGTGGGACTTATACTAAAGTTTTTGGACCTGAAAATTTTATAAAAATTAAGAAAGCTACAGAAATTGGCTCAAAAAGTGATAGTATGCTTATTTATTCTACTAGAAAAACGAAAACTTCTACTGATAATTATCGTTTGAGAGTGTGGTTGTCGGATAAAAGTTTAATAGCAGAAAATTATTGTAATATAGAAGTTTTTGTTAATGGGAAAGCCAAATAAAAAGTGTCAAATCACTTTTTTTTGTTTGGCTATTCTCGTGTTTTCTCATATTTCGTATTATAATAATGGTAGATTGGAGTGATAATGTGATATCTTTATTGGATAACAAAAACGAAAAGATTCAAAAAATTATTTTATTGTTTCGATTTATTTTTCACTCTTTTTTGGTAGCTATTTTAGTTTTTCTTATTATTTTAGTTTTTCTTGTTACTTTTTATTATTCTGATTTAATTTTGAATAGTAGTGGGAGTTCTTTTAGGAAACCCCTTTTTAGTACTTATATTATTGCTTCACAAAGTATGTTACCTACAATTAAAGTAAATGATGCAATTTTTATTAAAAGAGTTGATAATGATAATTATAATGTTGGTGATATTGTTACTTTTGTTTCGTCTGATGAAAATTATAATGGCTTAAAAATTACTCATAGAATAGTGAAAAAACAGAATATATCTAAAAACCAATCTCTTTATACCACTAAGGGAGATAATAATCCTGTTAGTGATACTGCTTTGGTAGATACTGATTCTATATATGGTAAAGTTTTGTTTCGAGTTCCTAAAGTTGGAAAAGTAAAAAATTTTTTTTCTAATCCTGTTCATTACTTTATATGTTTATTAATTCCTATTGGTTTATTTGTTTTTTATCAGATTGGAAAAATTTTTTATATTATTTTGTCAACTAAAAAAAGTTAATTTTTATTCAATCTTGTTTTATAATAAAAAACGAGGTGTTTTATGGAAAAATATAATGTGAAATTTAAAAAAAAATATGGTCAGAATTTTTTGAAAGATTTATCTATTGTCAAAAAGATAGTTGATGTTAGTGGTGTTGATTCAAACTCTTTAGTTGTTGAAGTGGGACCTGGTGGAGCTATTATGACTAGGGAATTAGCACGAAGAGCAAAACAGATTATTGCCTATGAAATAGATAGAGATTTAGAAAGCGAGATTTTAAAAAAACTGGAAGGTTTTGATAATGTTAATATTATATTTCAAAATTTTTTAACTTCAAACATATTAGAGGATATATCAAAATATTCTTATGATTCTTTATTCTTTGTTAGTAATGTTCCATATTATATTACAACACCTATCCTTTTAAAACTAATTCAGTCAAATTTACGATTTAATAAAATTGTTATGATGGTTCAAAAAGAAGTAGGAGAACGATTTACTACTTTGCCTGGTAATAGAGAATATGGCTCTATTACTGTATTATTAAATTATTTTTATAATGTAAAAAAGGAGTTTTGCGTTTCTAGAAAGAATTTTATACCAGAACCTAATGTTGATAGTGTTATTGTTTCTTTTGTTGAAAAAGATGATAGACTCTATTTAAAAAACTTTAGTTTCTTTGAAAAATTATTGCGTGATAGTTTTCAATTTAAGAGAAAAACAATTAGAAATAATTTAAAAAAGTATGATTTGTCTATTGTAGAAAATATTTTAAAGCAAAATGGGTATGATTTAAATACTCGTGCGGAGATGCTAGATGTAGATATTTTTGTTCAATTGTCTAATGCCCTTTTGAAATAGATTTATTCTATTTCTTTTTTTTTTTCATATACTTTAGTGGAGTTGGTATCATGAGTTTTAAAATTGGAAGTGTTGTTAGTCGAATTAGTCATAATCATGATGTAATCTTTAAAATTATAAATATAAGTGGTGATATTGTTTTTTTAGAAGGTGTTCATATGAGACTTAGCGCTGATTCAAAAATTGATGATTTAGTACTTGTTTCTGATGAAGTTAATGAAGATGATGATATTATACGAAAAAATGTTAAAGATTTAAATATTGATCGTAATAATTATTTTTATATTCCCGGGAAAATATTACATATTGATGGTGATAATAATTATTTAGATAGGTGTATGAAATTTTATAATTATATGGGAATTAATGCGAATGGTATTTCTTTGGATGAATCAATTGTTTCAGAAAAAATTCAAGAACTTCTTCAGGAATATAGACCTGATATTATTGTTATTACTGGCCATGATGCTTATTATGCAAAAAAAAACAACAAAAAAGATATAAATAATTATAAAAATACTGCTAATTTTATATCAGCTGTAAAAGAGGCTAGAAAATATGAAAGAAGTCAAGATAAATTAATTATAATTGCTGGGGCCTGTCAATCTAATTATGAAGAGTTAATTAAAGCTGGAGCTAACTTTGCTTCAAGTCCTAAAAGAATTAATATTCACGCGTTAGATCCTGCAATTATTGCATCAAGTATTGCCTTTTCTGATAGAAATCAAAGTATTGATTTAATTCATTTAATTAAAAAAACAAAATATGGTAGTGATGGAATAGGAGGAATTATTACGAATGGAACGATGTTTGTGGGGTATCCTAGATGAATCTTGATTCTGTAAAGAAGTATATATGTGAGCAAAAAGATGTTCCTCATGTTTTTCTTTATAAAGGTTCTAGGAATCAATTAGAAGAGTTTTCTGGAGTAATTACAAAATGTTTTGCTGCAGTATTTATTATTGTTACTGATGATAATGTAATAAAATCATTTAGTTACAATGATTTTATTGTTAAAAATTTAAAAATATTATCTTAACTGAATTTTGTTGATTTTTAAATAATAATATTATAAAATAGTGTTATAAAGTGGTTACGCTTTAAGAGGGAGGAAAAATCTTATGAAGATTACATCAGTAAATGTACGTAAAATTGAAAAGGAAGGTTCTCGTATGAAGGGAATTGCATCTGTTTTGTTAGATGATAGTTTTGCAGTACATGATATTAGAATTATTGAAGGAGACAACGGTTTATTTATAGCAATGCCTAGTAGAAAAACTGCAACTGGTGGATATAGAGATATCGCTCATCCAATTAATCCTGAGGTTCGTTCAATGTTTGAAGATGCTATTTTAGAAGCATATGAAAAAGCAGAAGATGTCTCAGAAGAAGAATAAATAAGAGAATACTGAATATTTCAGTATTTTTTTTGTACTATTTTTTTTTGATTTTCATATTGTTTAGTAGGAGGCTTTTTATGGATAAAGAAAGTTCTAGTGTTAATAACTATAATCATAGTATTAGTTTATTAGAAAGAAAAACATTAGTTATTACTGGTGTAAAAAAAGTAGAAAATTTCGACAATCTTCATTTTTTGTTAGAAACAACTATGGGCTTTTTAATTATTAAAGGAGATGATTTAGTTTTGGTTAAGTTGGATACTTTAGCTGGAAATGTTACTATAAAGGGTAATATAAATTCTATTGATTATATTTTAGAAAGTAAGAAAAAGGAACGAGAGGAAAGTGTTTTAAGTAGGTTATTTAAATGATGATTTTAATAGATCAAATAATCAGTTTTTTAGTTTCTTTTGTATATGGCTTTTTTCTTTATTGGATTATTTGTAAAATATATTCTTATTTATTTTATAAAAATCGGTATATGAGAATACTTTTTAATGCTATTTTTTGTATCAGCAGTGCATTTATTTATTTTTTTATCCTTTTGTTATTAAATAATGGAATTATTCATTCTTACTTTTTACTTTTTCTTATTTTTGGTTTTTTAATATCTTATTGTCTTTTGAAAAAAAAATAGTGTAAACTTTTGTCAATATTTAAAATATTACAATTTTTGCTTATCTTCCTGTAGTATAATATAAGGTGATAAGGTAGGTGAATGTTGTGGCAAAAAGAAAAGTTCAGCGTAAAATAAAAACAAGATTGCTATTTTTTGGATTTTTCTCTATTTTTATTATTATTGTGATGGCATTTACTATTGGTAAGTATTGGTTAGAAATACTTGAAAAATATCATGAAAAGAAAGAATTGGATGATAAATTAACCAGTTTAAAAGAAAAAGAGGAAGAATTAAAGGTAGATGCTAATAAACTTCAAAATCCTGATTATATAGCAAGATACGCTAGGGAAAAATATCTTTATTCAAAAGATGGAGAATATATTTTACAGATTCCAGAAGAATAAATATTTATTTTTCTTTTTTTCTGTTATAATATATGTTGGTTGGGTGGATTTTTTATGATTAAAATCGAAGATAATTTTGTTTTTCACAATGAAGATCGTATTGTTATTGGTTGTTCGGCTGGTCCTGATTCTATGGCTTTGGTTGATATGTTATTAAAAATTCGAAAAAAATATAATTTGTTTTTAGTAGTTGGGCATGTTAACCATAATATTCGTAGAGAAAGTTATCAGGAGGAACAATTTTTAAAAGATTATTGCTTTAAAAATCATATTATTTTTGAGTCTATGGTCATTGAAGACTATGGAGATGACAATTTTCATAACGAAGCTAGAAATATTCGATATAGTTTTTTTGAAAATCTTGTTAATAAATATAATGCCAATTATTTGATGACAGCTCATCATGGTGATGATTTGGTAGAAACTGTTTTGATGAGAATTGTACGAGGTTCTAATTTAGGTGGATATGGTGGATTCAAAAAAATTGTTTCTATGGATAATTATTCAATTGTTAGGCCACTTATTCAATATACAAAAGAAGAACTTGAACAGTATGATTTATTAAATAATGTAAAATATTTTATTGATAATTCAAATAATAAGGATAAATATACTAGAAATAGGTATCGTAAATATGTTTTAAAACCATTGAAAAAAGAAGATAAGAATGTTCATTTAAAATTTTTAAAATTTAGTAATACATTAGATGAAGCAAGTAAATTTATTGATAGGGTACGAATGAGAGCTATTCATAGAGTTATGAATGGAGATCAAATTGTTGTTTCTAAGTTTTTAGAAGAGGAACCATATATACAGAGAGAAATGCTATATTATTTATTGGGAGAGTTTTATCATGATGATTTAATTCTTATAGGAGATAAACATATTGATCTAATTTTGAAACTTATTAATAGTAAGAAAGTTAATAGTTTTATTAATTTACCAAATAAAGTTATTGTTTTAAAAAAATATGATTTTGTTGAATTTATTAGAGAAACTAGTATGATATCTAATTATGAAATTGAATTTGATAATTATGTTTTATTACCTGATAATCATAGTATTGAAAAAATAAATACTACAGATGAAAATAGTAATAATATCTGTCGATTAGATAGTAAAGAAATAAGTTTGCCTTTAATCGTTCGTACAAGAAAAATTGGGGATAAGATAAAAGTAAAAGGACTTAATGGTACAAAAAAAGTAAAGGATATTTTTATTGATAAAAAAATCCCTTTAAATCAAAGAGATTCTTGGCCAATCGTTATTGATTCTGCTGGTAATGTTGTTTGGATTCCTGGAATAAAAAAATCTAAATTTGACAAAAAAAAGGCAGATTATTATGATATAATATTGAAATATAGTTAGGAGGAAATATCTATGAATAAAAAGATTGATAAAAAAACTTTAAAAAAGGGTTTGTTACCGTATATATTTTTAGGAATTATTATGTTAGGAGTATTTTATATTCTTACTGTAATGAATAAGGATATACACGATTTTAGTTATGACGAATTCATTGAAAAATTGGAAAAGGGAAAGGTAACCGAACTTCATTTAGTTCCTAGAGGAAATGGGCAAGTGTATGAGGTTAGTGGTGTTTTAAATAACTATAAGGAAAATGAAAGTTTTGAAGCAGTATTACCTCTTTCAGAAGAAGTAATGAAAAAAATCGTAAAAGCTAGTGATCAAAGAAAGATTAAATTAACAGTACAAGCTGATCCAGATGCATCATCATTATTGTTAATACTTGTCAATGTGGTTCCAATAGTTTTATTGATTGGTGCAGCTTTATGGTTTTTTAGTAGACAAATGGCTGGAAATAAAAGCTCTTTAGATTTTGGTAAGAGTAGAGCTCGTTTAAATACAGAAGATAATCAAGTAACTTTTAAGGATGTTGCTGGATTAAAAGAAGAAAAAGAAGAAGTAAAAGAATTAATTGATTTCTTAAAAGACCCAAAAAAGTTTCAGAAGTTAGGTGCTAGAATTCCAAAAGGAGTTTTATTAATGGGTCCTCCAGGTACAGGTAAAACGTTGCTTGCAAGAGCAGTTGCTGGAGAAGCTAATGTTCCATTTTATTTTATTAGTGGTTCTGATTTTGTTGAATTGTTTGTTGGTGTTGGAGCAAGTCGTGTTCGTGACATGTTTCAACAAGCAAAAAGAAATGCACCTTGTTTAATTTTTATTGATGAGATAGATGCTGTCGGTCGTCAAAGAGGTACTGGTTTAGGTGGAGGTCATGATGAGAGAGAACAGACATTAAATCAATTACTTACTGAGATGGATGGGTTTGGAGCTAATGAAGGTATTATTATTATTGCTGCTACAAATAGACCAGATGTTTTGGACCCTGCTCTTCTTCGTCCAGGAAGGTTTGATAGGCAGGTTACTGTTAATTTACCAGATGTAAGAGGAAGAGAAGAAATTTTAGGTGTACATGCTAAAAATAAGATTTTAGCTGAAGGTATTACTTTAAAAAATTTAGCAAAGCGAACTCCTGGTTTTAGTGGAGCTGATTTAGAAAATCTATTAAATGAGGCTGCTTTACTTGCCGTTCGAAGAAATAAGGAAGAAATTACTATGAGTGAGATTGATGAAGCAACGGATAGAGTTCTTATGGGTCCTGCTAAAGTAAGCCATAAATATAGTGATGATGATCGTAAATTAGTTGCTTATCATGAAGCTGGACATGCTGTTATTGGTTTGAAATTAAGAAGTGCTAGTGATGTTCAAAAAGTTACTATTATTCCAAGAGGAACTGC
>CACZQK010000013.1 GCA_902783315.1 uncultured Erysipelotrichaceae bacterium
CATGGCGGACAAGCAATGGTTGCAAATAATTATTTAGAGGGAGTCTATACAAAATTTTATCCTGAAATAACGGAGGATGAAATGGGTTTGAAAAAATTATGCAAACAGTTTTCTTTTCCTGGCGGAATTTCTTCCCATGTTGCTCCTGAGACTCCTGGTTCTATTCATGAAGGGGGAGAACTTGGGTATAGTTTATCTCATGCAGCAGGGGCTGTTCTTGATAATAAGAATTTAATAGCAGCTTGTGTTGTTGGGGATGGAGAGGCAGAAACTGGACCTCTTGCTACTAGTTGGCATATTAATAAATTTTTGGATAAGAAAAATGATGGAGTTGTTTTACCAATTCTGCATCGAAATGGGTATAAGATAGCAAATCCTACTATTTTTGGGAGAATGAGTTGTGAAGAACTAGAGGATTTCTTTTATGGCTATGGATGGAAGCCTATTTTTGTATCTGGCAGTAATTCTTTAAAGCTTCATGAGGATATGGCAAAAGCTATGGATAAAGCAATTAAAGAAATAGAAAAGGTTCGAAGACATGGAAAAGGTAATTATCCAGTTGTTATTCTTACTACTCCAAAGGGATGGACTGGTCCAAAAGAAGTGGATAACAAAAAGATCGAAGGTTCATTTAGAGCCCATCAAGTTCCTATTTTGGTAAATCGTGAACACCCAGAAAATTTGAAATTATTAGAAAAATGGTTGAAGAGTTATAATATTGATTCTTTATTTGATAAAAATGGTAAATTAATTAAAGAATTAAGGATGTTATGTCCTCCTATTAATAAGTGTATGGGTGCTAATATGCATGCTAATGGTGGTTTGTTATTAAAAGATATTATAGTACCAGATTGGCATAATTATTGCTTGGATATAAAGAATCCTGGTGAAATTATTGCTCAAGATACGATGGAATTAGGTAATTTTATTAGAGATATTTTTAAACTAAATAGTGGTAATAAAAATTTTCGCTTTTTTGGTCCGGATGAAGCCTTATCTAATCGATTTAATCATGTTTTTGAGCTTGAAAATCGTCAGTGGAATTATAAAATAAATCGTAATGATGAGTATTTATCTACAACTGGTAGAGTAATGGATTCTTATTTATCAGAGCATGTTTGTGAGGGAATGTTAGAAGGTTATATTTTAACAGGTCGTCATGGTTTTATTCATAGTTATGAAGCTTTTATTCGAATTGTTGATTCTATGGCTAGTCAGCATGCTAAATGGTTAAAAGTGTGTAACCAGATTCCTTGGAGGGCACCAATTGCTTCTTTAAACTTTTTACTTGTTAGTCATGTTTTTCAACAAGATCATAACGGATATACTCATCAAGATCCAGGATTTTTAAATCATTTGGTTACCAAAAAAGCAGATGTTGTTCGAATGTATTTGCCACCAGATACGAATTGTTTATTATCTTGCTTTGATCACTGTATTCGTTCTAAGAATTATGTAAATGTTATTGTGGCATCTAAACATCCAAGACCTCAATGGCTTAATAAAAAACAGGCAAATGATCATTGCGCTAAGGGGTTAGGTGTTTGGGATTTTGCAAGTAATGATAATGGGAATCCTGATGTTATATTAGCATGTTGTGGAGAGACCCCAACATTAGAAGCTTTAGCTGCTGTTGATATTTTAAGACAAAGTGTAAAAGGAATTAAAATTCGTGTTGTTAATGTCGTTGATTTAATGAAATTACAATCTTCTGATACGCATCCACATGGAATGAGTGATGAAGAATATAATAAAATCTTTACCAAAGATAAACCAATTATATTTAATTTTCATGGGTATCCTTCTTTAATTCATCAATTAACCTATAAGAGAGCTAATCGAAATTTACATGTTCATGGATATAAAGAAGAGGGTACTATAACAACGACTTTTGATATTCGTGTTCAAAATGAGATTGATCGATTCCATTTAGTAGAGGCTATTTTGAAAGAAATTCCACGATATCAAAAAACAAGTCAAGTATTGATTGATTGGTGTCATGAAATGTTAGAAAAACATAAAAAATATATTTCTGAGTATGGAGAAGATATGCCATTTGTTAAAGATTGGAAATGGAAAGATTAATATTTAAGGGATTATAAAAAGTGTTAAAGTTGATTTTTCCTTCTTTTTTTCTTATAATATGGGGAAAGGAGGAATAATATGAAAGTTGGTAATTATTCTTTAAGTCCTGGGGTTTTTTGTTTTGTTAGAAGAATAGAAAGAGCTTATAACGAAAAATATAACAAAAAAGTATCTGACAAAGAAATGATTGAACTTTTAAAGACATGTTTTGAAGCTGGAGATTGTCTCGTTTGGTATCAAATGCAATACATGTTTGGAAATGAGGAATATTCTGATGAGAACTTACTAGCACACCTTTGTGAACTTAAATGTCATGATGCTGATATTTTAGATATGATTGAAGATGGATTGCTAGCTAGAAAAAAACGCGAGGAAGCAGAAGATTGGACGTTAACTGAAGAAATTCCATCAACTAAAAATCCTAGACTACGTAAGTGTTTTAGGCCTATAAAACCTTAATAAGAATATATAATTTTTTTGAATTGGATTTCTTAATCTGAAAGAGAGAATAATAATTTTAAATATTGTAATATTTAATTACAATTAAGTTAAGAGGTGGTTTAATGGTTACTCGAAAGAGTATGACTTTTCCTGTTGTTATTACTGTCATGGTTATTTTAATTATTGTTTATTTGTTTGCTACAATCAAGCAGACAGAAGTTATTTGTAATCGTACTAGAGTATTTGATGATGATGTTAAAGTAAGTGAAGAAGTTAATGCTATTATTGATGGTAAGAAGATTACGGAAATGGTTGTTGTGAAAACAATTGTTTTGCCTTCGAAATATGCAGATGATACTCATCGTAATAGTATTAAGTATTCACTTGAGAAAACATTAGGTTATTTAGGAGATAAAGTTAAATATTCTATTAGTGATAATGCTATTACAGTTACAATGAAAGTTCATAAAAATGAGATTGTTTTATTGAATAATATTGATTTTTCAGTTAATGATGATTTAGAAATTATTGTTAATTCTAATACGAAAAGTAGTAATGTTATTCCACTTACTGTTGGGGATAATTATACAGATGGAGAATTTATGATGCATATGAAGAATCATGGATATAGCTGTAAATAATGAAGAAGGATTATGATATAGATTCCCTTGTTTCTGATATAGATTTTTCTAGTAATTCTTTTCAAGATATCGGAAATGGCGTTTTTCTTACTAATAGAGAAATTGATGTTTTGAATAAGTATCAGATACCTTATAATAATTGTAATAGTTTAAAAGAATTGATTTTTATGATTGAAGATGAATTAAATAATATGGGTATTGTGGAAGAAGATTTAGATAGTATAGCTGGTAGTATTGCTGAGAGAGATTATTATCAAAATACTAATAAATAATAAAGTGGAGATTGTATGGAAGAATATTTAAATTTTGCTATTAAAATTGCTTATTATGCTGGTGGTGCAATTAAAGAAAAATTTTTGAAAGATAAAAAGTCTGAATTTAAAAGTGATAGAACAATTGTAACCGAAGTAGATAAAAATATTAATGCTTATTTAATTGAAGAAGTAAAAAAAAGGTATCCAGAACATTCTGTAAATGGGGAAGAAGAAAAATATGTAAACAATTCTAAATATGTTTGGGTATGTGATCCGATAGACGGAACTGGAATGTTCATGGCTGGAATACCAGTATCTGTTTTTTCTCTTGCATTGGTAGTTGACGGCACGGTGCAAGTTGGTGTTGTTTATGATCCTTTCTTAGATAAGATGTATACAGCAATTAGGGGAAAAGGTGCTTTTTGTAATGAGAAAAAAATTCATGTTAATAATTTGCATTTAGGTGATTTAGGATACAGATTAAATTATGAAATATGGAATAATGCAAAATATGATACTATGAGAGTTGCTAGTAAATTACTTTCAAAAGTAAAGATATCATCAATAGGTAGTGTTGCTAGAAGTTGTATGGCTATTGCAGAAGGAATGTTTGCTTGTGATTTGTTTCCAGGGACTGAACATGGTAATTGTGATATAGCAGCCTCTTCTTTAATTGTAGAAGAAGCTGGTGGAATAGTTACTGATATGGAAGGAAATCCTCAAAAATATGATAGTGGTATTAATGGGGCAATTATTAGTAATGGAGTTTCTCATTATGAAGTACTAGAGCAACTAGAAAAAATAAATTTTTAAAGTAAATTAGTAATAATTTCTAACTAAACTAAGAGTTGAGATGTTCAACTTTTTTTTTATTTATTTCTTATTGTTTTTTAGATATAATTGATGATGAAAGAAGGTAGGTTTATGGTTTATTTAGATTATAGTGCGACTACTCCTGTTAATGATTCTGTTATTGATACCTATAGCAAAGTTTGTAGAGAGTTTATTGGCAATCCTAATTCTTTACATTCTTTAGGAATACAGGCTAAGGAATTGATTGATGCTAGTACAAAGCAAATTGCTAATTTGTTAAATATTAATCCTAACGAAGTTATTTATACAAGCGGTTCTAGTGAGGCTAATAACATGGCAATTAAGGGTGTTTGTTTAAAGTATGCTAATCGTGGTCATCATATTATAACAACAGAATTAGAGCATTCTTCTGTTATTGCACCTCTTAATTATTTATCTAGTATTGGGTATGAAATTGATTTTGTTAAATTAGATGATAATGGTCAAGTTGATTTAGATGATTTGGAAAGATTAATTCGGGATGATACAATTTTAGTTACTATTGCTTCTGTTAATAGTGAGGTTGGAGTAAGACAAAATCTTTCTAAGATATCGGAAGTTATTCGAAAACATCCAAAGATTTTTTTTCATAGTGATGTGACACAAAGTATTGGAAAAGAAAAAATTGATTTTTCTTTATTAGATCTTGCGAGTATATCTTGTCAAAAGTTTTATGGGATGAAAGGAATTGGAGCTCTTATAAAGAAAGAAAAATTAATTATAGAGCCGCTAATTCATGGAGGAAAAAGTACAACTGTTTTCCGTAGTGGGACCCCTGCTACTCCCTTGATTGCTTCTTTTGCCAAAGCTTTAAGATTAGCTTATGATGATTTTAATGAAAAATATCAAAATGTTGTTGATATTCATGACTATTTAATTGATAAGTTGAAAAAATTAGATGTGTTCATTAATAGTAATGATTATTGCTTACCACATATCATAAATATTAGCTTAAATGGAATTAAAAGTGAAGTTATGTTGAATGCTTTGGATGAGAGAGAAATTTATGTATCTACGCAGACAGCTTGTTCTACTAGTGATTATTCAAAAGCAGTTTATTCTGTTACGCATGATAAAGATAGGGCTAGTAGGAGTATGAGGATTAGTTTATCTTATCTTACAACAAAAGAAGAAATTGATTATTTTATAAAGAATTTTGGAGAATGCATTGATAATTTAAGTTTTAGGAGAAATTTATGAAAGTCATAAAAATTAGTGCTATTTGGTGTGGTGCATGTTTAATTACAAATAAGGTTTGGAAACAGTTAAAAGATAAATATTCGTTTGATGCAATTGAGCTTGATTATGATATGGATGAGGATGAAGTTCAAAAGTATTCTCCTGGGGAAATATTACCAGTTTTTCTTTTTTATTCTGATAATAGGGAATTAGGGAGATTAGTAGGAGAAGTTTCTTTTGACGAATTAGAAAAAAAATATTTAGAGGTGAATGAGTAGTATGAAAAAGTTTTTATTATTTCTTTTCATTTTTCTTTTTCCTTTAATGGCTTTTGCTAAGGAAAATGACAAAATTACGCTATATTTCTTTCATGGTGATGGTTGTCCTCATTGTGCTGATGAAAAAAAGTTTTTGAATAAAATAAAGAAAGATTATTCCAATTTAAGAATTATTAAATATGAAGTTTGGTATAATGATAAAAACGCTGAGATGTTAGAAAAAGTGAAAAAAGAATTAGATGTAAAAGGTGCAGGGGTACCGGTAACTATTATTGCTGATAGTGTTATTTTAGGATATGGTAATGGAACTGGTGAGAAAATTCGTAGAGCTGTTGAATATTATCAAAAAGAGGAGTATCGAGATGTTGTTTCTGAAATATTATCTGGAACTTATAAGAAAGATGAATTTAAGGAAAGTTCATTTTCGAAAAAAGAAGAAAAAAGTGATAGGGAAATGACTATGAAACTTCCTCTATTTGGAAACGTTAATCTAAAAAAAGTTTCTCTTGTAACCGCAGCTGTTGTTATTGGTTTTATCGATGGATTTAATCCATGCGCAATGTGGATTTTATTATTTTTAATTAGTATTTTAATTGGAATGAAAAATCGTAAGAGAATGTGGATTTTGGGGTTGGCATTTTTATTAACGTCTGCTTTTGTCTATATGTTGATTATGCTTTCTTGGGTTCAAGTTGCAGTTAAAATTACAACTATTATTTGGCTTCGTAATTTTATTGCTTTTATTGCTCTTCTTGGTGGAATGTTCAATTTATATCAGTTTGTTAAAACAAAAGATGATAGTGGGTGTCAAATTGTTGATGAAAAAAAGCGAAAAAAGGTATTTAAAAAAATTCGTAAATTTACTGGTGAAAAAAGTTTTTTTCTTGCTTTATTGGGAGTGATTGGGCTTGCGGTTTCTGTTAATTTAGTGGAACTTGCTTGTTCTGCAGGACTTCCTTTAGTCTTTACGGAATTACTTGCTTTAAATTATGTTAATTCTGCTTCGAAGATTTTTTATACTTTAATTTATATTTTCTTTTTTTTAATTGATGATTTAGTTATATTTTTTCTTGCAATGTTTACAATGAAAGTTACTGGGATTTCTAGTAAATATAATAAATATTCCCATTTTCTTGGTGGTATTATTATGGTTCTTATTGGTATTTTACTACTATTCAAACCAGAGTGGCTAATGTTTCAATTTAGGTAGTTTACTTCTTTGTAAAAATTGGGTATAATATATTTTAGAGTAAAAGGAGTTTGTCTATGGGTGAGAATGAGAATGTTGTAATAAAAAGCGATGATGGTACAGTGGTACAAGTAAAGTTAGTTACCTATTTAATTGATAAAAAAACAAATTATACTTATATAGTCTATTCGAAGGGTGAAAAAGCCGATGATAATTCTGGAGAGATTATTTATATTTCTCGATTTATAAAAGAAA
This sequence comes from uncultured Erysipelotrichaceae bacterium, assembly GCA_902783315.1. Classification (GTDB taxonomy): domain Bacteria; phylum Bacillota_I; class Bacilli_A; order RF39; family UBA660; genus UBA3789. Next base: position 7,175 of record CACZQK010000013.1, read on the forward strand.
AAGATACACTCAAACTTCAAGATATCGATGATAATCAGGAGTGGTTAACTGTTCAAGAATTATTGAAAGAAATTGCGAATGCTTTATAAGGTGGTGAATTAAATGGGTTTTGAAAATGGTATTATAGGCGCAATCCAACAGATAAAAGGTGTGCTTTTTGATGTGGTTTCTGATATTCAAAATGTTATCTCTTCTTTGGAACTTTCTTTAAATGATGTCCAAAATTCAGAAGATAAAAAAAATATTTCTACTTTAATTGAACAGTTACAAAGTCAATTATCTCTTATTTTGACAAATACTACGTCTCTCACGAATTCTATTTTAGGGTATAAAGTTTTATTAGATAATACGTTATTTACTAAGGATTCTACTGTTGAGGCAATAGAGAATGTTTCTCCTAAGGAATCTCCAATTGAAGGTGCAAACTCTGTTTCAGAAACGGCGGTGACTAAACCATCTGTTGATTTACCGCTTCCAGATTCTAGTAAAGTAGCTGATAGTACTAAAGATATTCCTGAAAA
>CACZQK010000014.1 GCA_902783315.1 uncultured Erysipelotrichaceae bacterium
ATAAATAATATTTTATTATTCATCCTATCACCTACTATATAATTATACAAAAAAAATAAGAGTTGGTAAACTCCTATTATTTCTTATTTCCAAAACGATTAAAAGGAAAAATAGTTAACTTCGTTTTTCCTAAAATCTTCTTTCTTTTAAACGCCCCAAAATATCGACTATCTAAAGAATTCGTACGATTATCCCCTAATACAAAGTAAGAATCTTTCGAAACTGTGACTTTAAAATCATCCGTTTTTTCACTGCTATAATTTTCTTTTACTTTTTTTCCATTTACATATAATTGATTATCTCTATATTCAATAGTTTCTCCAGGAAGACCAATAACTCGCTTGATAAGATATTCATCACCCTCATCTACTACTACAATATCAAATCTTTCAACATCAGAAAAACGATAACCGATAATATTTAAAATCATAATATCTCCATCATGAAGAGTTTTAAACATACTGTTCCCATTAACCTTTATGGGAGAAACAACAAGCTTTTTAAATAAAAGAACTAAAACAATAACAATGATGTAAGAAATATATTCTTTAAAATAATATCTAAATCCTCTTTCACTTGTATCACTCATAGCCACACACACAAAAAATAAGGCACTGGCCTTATTATTATTGTCCTCTCTCTTTTATACGGTATCCACCTATTAAACCTCTAAGGAATGTAAGTTTAGAGCGTCTAACTTTTCCTCTACGTACAACTGTAATTGAATCAACATTTGGTGAATGAATTGGGAAAGTTCTCTCTACCCCAATACCACTAGACATTTTACGAACAGTAAAAGTTTCAGAAACACTTGAACCACGACGAGCAACTACAATACCTTCAAAAAACTGAATTCTTTCTCTTTTACCTTCAATAATCTTAACTCCAACTTTAACAGTATCTCCAACACGAAACTCTGGAACATCTTTTTTTAGTTGTTTTTTGTTAATTTTGTCTATAATATTCATATTATAAGTCTCCTCTCTATATATATTTTTCAAATGATCATAATCAAAAAGAACAGCGGATCATCCCACTAGACGAATAAAATTATACCACATTATCCAAAAAAAGCAAGAAATTCAATAAAATTTCTAATTTTAATACAATAACTACATTACTGAATAATGAAAACTTATTTGAATAAAATATTACAATGTCTTTACTAGGAAATATTTTTTAATTCATACTAAGAAATATTTTTTTAATCCAAAACTTGACAAAAAACATTAAAGAGCTATAATAAAGCCTCAAAGGGAGAGTTCCTATGTCAATAGATTATTTTGAAGAACAAATAAAAAAAAAAGAAACTCACATAAGAGGTCCATTTATCGGCTATATTAATCCTCATGGACAAGTAATAGATTATTCAATTCTATTAGGAGTTCCTGGTCATGACAATTGGAGAAACCCAGTTACTCCATATTTTTTGAATTTTGTTAGCTACGTTGTTTTAGGTAACAGTTTAGAATTTTTTAAAACTAACGCTAACAAAGGTGGAATTTATAAAGAAATATATGAAGATAATAAATATGATGGCTTTGATGATTTTGTATTAAGAGGTCCAACAACCTTTGGTATGAATTTATTAAATTATGATTCCTTTATAAACAACTTAAATGATACTATTAAGAATGTTAAAAAATTTAGACATTGTAATGAATGGGACTGCTTAAAATATGATTTAATGAATTTCTTTGAAAAATGTTATTCTAAAAAAGATTTTTTTTATTCATTTGGCAGAGTAATAAAAATACATAATAGAGAAACAGTATTTGAAATATATAAGAATTTTTTAAAAAATTGGGATGACCGCGAAAAAGAGAGTTTTTATTATAATTATCGTGTTGTAACTCTTATGTCTTATTTTAAAGATATAGTAGTACAATATTTGGGATATGACTCTATTGAAAGAGCTTTACCAAATTATGATTTAAACATAATAAATAATTTATATCGAGAATCAGGTGGTTATACATTTTCTCCAAAGTCAATCATTCTTACTTCATGTGCTAATCCAAATGAAAGATTTTATAATTGGTCAGTAATGGGTTGGGATATTCAAAGAATTCCTAGAATGATTTGGAATGAACAAGAAAAGAGATTTGTAGAAGAAAATCCTATTATAAGTTACCATCAAACAGAGAAAGAGATATTTTTAGGCCAAGAAATAGAATTAATTAAAAGAAACGTACCCGAACAATATAGAAAAGAATTTTTAAGAAAATAAATGAGACGATTTTAATTTTAATAATAAAATAAGATATTAAGAAATGAACTTTATAATGCAACAAATAGAAGAATAATTAATAAAAAGAAAAACTTTAGAATTTATTACTATGAGACACAATTTAATTAGCAAACAAATAGCAAAGTATTAATACGAAACTAAAAAGATGACTTATCTGAAATGAACCCCAAAAATTGAACAGTTTATAAATAGTTTCTAACTTAAGGATTGTAATCTGCAATTAACAGGTGACAGTCCTTTTAATTTTTCTTTAATTCTACCATAATTATAATAATTAATATGGTCATCTATGTCTATAATTAACTCATCTAGTGTTTTATATTTTTCTTCTTGGTTGTAAAACATTTCTGTTTTCAAAATTCCAAAAATGATTTATTAAGCATATCATTTATTTGTTCTATAATTTCTTTGTTTTTATCATCTTTATCAATTTTAGATAAATATACTGACTTAGCTAAACCAGATACTTGTAGAAGAATCTTTAATAGATAAGTTAGCCAAAATTCACTTAAAACATTTACTTTTTCTTCTGTTATCGATTCTTCCTTGCTTGACCAACTGCTCTCAAATTTTTTAATTATTCTAGCTCCACTTTTAAATATAGATTTTCTTCTTCGAATCTTTTAATAGTTCATCTTTAGTTTCTTTTTCTTTTTTCTTAGTTACTTTTGGCATAGTTAACCGTCCTCGCTTTCGTTTAACTATATTATACCCATTTCTTTATGTTTTTTAATCCAAGTTGGAAATGTTCCAAAACTTGGTAATTCTTCATCTATAGCAACAGATGTAGTACTCTCACCACCAATTAAAACTCTATTTATTATTTGTTACTTTTAATATGGAGAATAATACTTATTTTTATTAATTCTAAGAACATCATATCTATGCGTATTAATTAATCGAAATAAATAATCTATAATAGATATACTAACATTATATTATATTATATTATTTAGCTAAATTTATTTTTGTATATCTATTTTTTCTTTTATTATAAATATCTATTTTATCTTCATAACTTAATTTTGATATATAAAACCCCTGTTTCTATTTTCGCACAACAAAAAATCAATTTCATTTTTAGAATTGATTTTTAAATCTAACTTAAACCACAGTTCAACTAGCTTCCTTAATGGTGTAGGAAAGGAGACTTGAACTCCCACAGACATAAGTCTACTACCACCTCAAAGTAGCGCGTCTACCATTCCGCCATTCCTACGTTTTTCAAAAAAAACTATGTACATTTTTTTACAAGAGTATGTGGCGTTGATATTTCTAAATCAAAATTCATCTCAAGACTACATTTTAAATAAGTCATTGCCGCCCTATATTTTCTACATCTTTTCTTTGTATCTTTAGTTTTTCTCTCCTCAACAGGCAACCGAGAAACATCACTATTATGTTCAAGATCAGCTAGCTTTACTTTTGTTGCAATAAGATTAGTAGAAACTTTTTTTATATAAGAACCATATGAGTCTTTATCCTTATCATGAGTTAACAAAGATAAAGCCTCTCTTTCTGCTGGACAAAAATTAAGTTCTTTACATAGTCCCTCAAAAAGCGAACTTTTATCACCAGCATTAATAATTCTTTCCAAATTGTTAGTATCTATCGGACTTCCATAACGAGCTAGAAAAGAACAAACCTCTAACGCTGAATGGAAAGCGTCATCACAATAACGCAGCTGTCTCATCATTTCAGCAAAGCCATCCCAATGAGGCTCAACTTTGCCATAGTCTTCAACAACATCATGTAACAAAGCAACAACAGTAGTCTCTTCATCTTCCATACTACTAGCCACTTTCAAAGGATGCTTCCAATAAGGTTCTTCGGCTTTATCTTTTTGCCATCTATGAACTGCATACATTATCATCAATGCACTAATTGTTCGTGGTGTTATTACCATAATTATTCCCCCTTCAACAACTATTAATCATTACTATTAAATCTACTTGCATCTGTATAAATTGTCTTATTATCATTATTAAAAATAACCAAATAGCCAAAAATAAGACTCACAACAAGTAAAAGAATTACAATGAATGTAATATTCTTAGAATTAGAATTAGACATATACAAAACCTCTTTTCTATAAATCAGATTCTTTTAATATATATATAAACAACTTATCATCATCTTCAACAACAAATTCACTTTTCACATCATTTATCTTAGAATAAATAATTGGTTTTTTCAATATATTTTTAGCATCCACTAATTCTTCAAAAGAAGCAACTTTTATAACTTGTTTATCTTTTGGATATTTATAACCCTCTTTTGAATTGACAATACAACTATCATATTCTTTAAGAATTTGTGATAAATATTTTTGATACTTACTTTTATTATTAGTAACCTTTAAAACTAAACGAGTAATATGATACAAGAAAATCAAAGAAGTAATAATAAGAACAGATGAAACTAGAATATAAAAAACCGTATTTGGATTCCAACCCCTATTATATAGCTGAACATTTCGATTCATATTTGACAGAACATCCTTTGAAACTCCATAAGTTGATGTCCCTAAAGGAATGGTAACAGAAGCAACTTTTCTAGTTTCATTTTCTTCCTCTAGATAAAGAATAAGCTCATATTCAGAAGAAGCATCTGCTAAAACATACATATCTCTATATTCTTGAACCATTTTATTATATCTTGCATAATCAAAAACAAAAGACTGTTCAATATCAATCTTATCAGAATCATCAGAAATATCAACTGAATTTAATAATTTTTCTTCATTTTTATAAAATATCTTTCTAGGATTATTAGAATCATAAATTTTAGTAATACCAGAAAGATGATATCCCAATTGATAAGATATCTCAGTAGAAATTTTAACATTATAAAGAAAAGTAATATATATATTGTGAGTCAAATCAGAAATATATTGCATACCTTCATCTAAGCAAGCATCCTGATAATGATCATTTTGCTTTAAACAAACTTCATAATGAATATCACTACTCTCATCATAGGTAACAACATCTCCTTTTGTAAAAGAAAATGCTTTAGACACAAAGAAACAACCAAGAAAAAACAAGAATAACATCAACACAAGCATTAAAAGTATTCTAATTTCAAAACTAAAATAAAACTTATTCCCCACTCTTTTATTTTCGCTCATACAACTCCTCCAATTAAAGAAATTCTATTATTATATACATAAAGTATATCAAATAAAAAAAAAAAGATAAACAAAAACTTATCTTCCTTTTGATGATTTATTAGTTGCATAATAATTATTTTGCAACAACATAGCTTGTTCAATTGCTTGTTTCTTTAATAAAACTAATTGCTTAGACATTTTTGCCAGTTCTTGTTTTTTTAAATAAGCACGATACTTATTTTTTACTTGTAAACGAAACTTCTCTATTCTATCTAATACTTGACGGCAAGTATCTCCACCATCATCATTAGAATCTACTAGCATCTTCACTAACTCTTTTATCAAACGATTATACTTTTGAAAAACAAAAAAACTAACAAGTGGATTGGCCAATTTTTTATCAACAACTTGAATATTACGAATATCAGAATCACAAATCTTAAAGATTTTAGTTCTAGAAGATAATAAAAAACCAGTAATCTTTAAAATTTCTGTCATATCAATCAATTTTTTTCCTTTAACAGAATACTTCTTATTAACTACATACATATAAATCCCTACTTTTCCAATAAATCTGGTCTATTTTCCCTTGTTATTCTTAAACTTTCTTGATATCGATATTCATCAATTTTTTTATGATCACCTGAGATCAACACTTCAGGAACTTCCATTCCTTCATAAACCCTTGGTTTTGTATAACTAGGATAATCTAATAAAAATTTATCATTAAAAGAATCCTCAAGATGACTTCGTTCATTAATCACACCAGGTAGAAGCCTTGTAATGGAATCAACTAACACCATAGCTGGTACTTCCCCACCAGTTAATATATAGTCCCCTATACTAATATACATATCACATATACTTTTTATTCTCTCATCAAATCCTTCATAGTGACCACATAATAATATTAAATGCTTCTCTTTCGATAAGTCATAAGCCATTTTTTGTTTATAAGGAATACCAGATGGCGTAAGCATAATAACTTTACAATCATCATCTCGAAGTGAGCGGATACAATCAAAGATAGGTTGACAAGAAAGTACCATTCCAGCTCCACCACCATAAGGAGTATCATCAACCTTATTATGAGGATCTATAGTATAATCGCGAAAATTAACTAAATTAATCTCTACCTTTTTATCATCAATAGCTCTTTTTATAATTGACTCTTGAAATACTCCATCAAACATTTGTGGAAATAATGTTAAAATATCAATTTTCATAAATAACTCCTACATCATACCTTCAATTAACTCTATAATAACCTTCTTCTCTCTTTTATTAATTTCCTTTATCATAGGAGAAGACATTGGAATTAAAACTTCTTTTTCCAATAATACTCGAATAATTTTATTTTTTGGACTAGCCATAAATATTTCTTCTATTTTTCCTTTTTTTCCATCTGTTGTAAAAACATCATATAGTAGCAACTCTTCATCAAGTATTTCATCATCTTTTAACTTTAACTCATCTTTTAAAAAATAAACACTCTTCTTTAACAAAAATAATACCTCATTAATATCAGAATAACCTTTAAATGTAACCATGTCAAATTTCTTATGCACTCGATAACTTTGAATATAATATTCTTTTGAATCAATAAATAGCTTATTTCCTACAACAAAAACTTTTTCTTTAAAAGGAAAATCACTTAAAATACGCAACTCCCCTTTTATACCATGTGTAGCAACAACTTTTCCAATATATATATGATCCATATTATCTCCCCAATTCATATAATAATATACTACAAGCAACTCCTACATTTAAACTTTCAACTTTTTCTGACATAGGTATATATAAATTCTTATCACACAATTCGCAAACACTTTGACGTATTCCCTTTCCTTCATTTCCCATAACCAAGCAAAATTTATTCAAAGAAGAATGATCTAACTCTCTAGCATCTACCCCATTTACAACATTAGTACCAAAAATAGTATAACCTTTTTCTTTTAAATAAGTTAAAGCTTCAATAGAGTTCACGGATAAAACAGGAATATGAAAATGCATTCCTTGCGCTGAGCGAAGAACTTTTGGATTATACAAATCAACAGTATTTTCAGAAAGCAAAATCATTTCAATACCAAAAGCAACACTACTTCTAATAATCGTTCCTAAGTTTCCAGGATCTTGAACCTCATCTAATAAAAGTATTTTATTACCAGTAATAGAAGAAAATTCTTGTTTTTTACAAATAGCAACTACTTTAGTAGTAGATTCCAAAGAAGTAATTTTTTTCATAACATCATTAGTAACAAAGGTACAAGGAAAATCATTTATTTCTTGTTCCCCTTCTAGTAAAATAATTTCCAAAACAACGGAAGCTTTAATAGCTTCTTCTACTAAATGCTCTCCTTCCACTAAATAAGCATTCTCTAAATCACGATATTTTTTTTGTTGCAACTTTACCAAACTTTTAACTCTTTGATTTTCTAAACTACTAATTACCATTAAAATACCTTCATTTCTTCCCTATATTTTTTATAATCTGGCATATTCTGCTCTACTAATCTCCAAAAACCAGATGAATGATCTCCATATATTAAATGGCTCATTTCATGAACAATAACATAATCTAAATAAGAAATATCTCTTTTAATAAGCTCCAAATTCAATGTAATAACATGAGTTACTATATTACAAACTCCCCATCTACTCGTCATTTTACGAATACGCAACTTAGGATATGGAATTTTCTTCGTAAACTTAGAATAATTATAATCAAGTCTTTCTAAAAATAATTTCTTAGCTTGCTTCTTATACCAAGCATCAATATCAAAATCATGAGATAGATAAACTTTATCATCTACAAAAGAAATTCCCTTTTGATCACAATATATCACAACATACTGCTTTCCTAAGTAAAAAAAACCACGATTATTTTTTACTTTTTCTTCTTGGAAATCAATCATTTTACCAATTCTTTCATAATTATCTCTAATTAAATTTTCAATAAATCTAGTACTAATTAAAAAGCCTGTTGTAACAGTAACCTTTAAATCCTTTTTTACTCGAATATAAGTATTCTTTTGTCCTCTCTTTTTTTCTATAACAACATCATATTCTTTATCGTTATAAACAAGTTGCATAATACCACCAACTTTATTTTACAACAAAAATATAAAAAATAAAAGAATTTGATTTTTTTAAATAATATTGAATAAAGTGTTTTTAAAAAAATCATAATAAATGTAGGAGGAATATGATGGATATAAGTATAAGAGAACATATTATTAATAATTTTCAAGGGGATGATTATAATACTCTTCGTAAAGCCATTGATGAAAGTGTAAAATCCCAAGAAGAAGTAACTCTACCGGGTCTAGGTGTTTTCTTTGAGCTAATTTGGGAAAACGCTTCACAAGAATTAAAAAATGAATTAATTGAAATAATAAGAAAAAGAGTACAAAAAGGACTAGAGAAAAATCTCTAGTTCTTTTATTTTGTTATACCCTCATATACTGTTCCTGTAAACCAAATTTCCCCACTATCTTTATCACGAATAAGATACATATATGGCTTATTAAAACTAATATCAATATCTTTAACTGGAACTTTAAATAAATGTTCAAAGTAAGGGCCACGAGCACTACCATAACCTCCAAATGATGTAACTGCTGCAGCTTTAATTCCATCATTTGAAAATTCAATAGTTGCTTTATGAGAAGCTTTTCCTATATATTCACCATTAGTACTCTTTAACATACTAGACAAATCGGCTTTTTCACTATCAAAAACATCTTTAATACCCAGTTTTTGTAAATCTTCCATCAATTGTAATTCATATTCAAATTTAAAGAATGGAATAAATCCTCTAATTCTAGTAGCATATCCCTCTTCCATATTTTCGATCTTTACTTCTTTTAATCCATCAATTAATTTATTAAGAGAGTCTTTATCAGAATTTTTAACAAAATCCGTTAATTTATCGTTTTTAGGCATAATTCCAACATATTGTAAAGTAACACCATCATATTCTTGTAAATCTTTAGCAAATTCTTTTACATTATCATCTTCATATAATAAGAAATCAGTTGAATTAGCACTCTTACCATAATTTTCTTTTAATTCTTTAATAAATCTATCTAAACCTTGTTCAACTGGTAAATCATCACTTCCATCAGCAGTTTTCAACCAAGCCTCATATTCAGGTCTAAGAATTTCCCTAATCTTATCTTCCCCTAATTCTTTAATGATATCGTATTTATTAAAGTCTGCTAAAACAGTTGCACCTTTATTATTTTCTTTACCATTAAATTCATTTTTTCTATTTTGATATTGATCACCATAAAAATCATCTTCCCCCATATATGGATATTCGGTTACCCCATAACTTGATTTGCTATCATCATCTAACTTTTCATGGGCATATGAAATACCATAACGACCATCATTAACACAAGGTGCTTTACCTCCCGCTGCACAATGAATTTGATTATTCCAGTTCATATCAATAGCTAAAGCATTCGTAAGAATAAAATCTGATTCTGCAACATCATCATCCTTAAAGAAATCTTCAATTAGATTGAATGTTTTTTGCTTTACCCAATTGTTCATTGGCTGAGCACTACTAAATTCATCATACAAAATTTCTGCTCCATATTTACCAGATAAATTATTCGTATAATCTTCTACTATGTTTTCTTTAAAAGAATTACGAATAAACATTGCATTAGCAAAACTCATATGTTCACTATTAGGATAACTTTTTGCTTTATAATCACCAATAACCGCATCAATTTGTTTTTTAGAATCTCCTCCAGCTCCTTCACCTAACATTTCTAATGCATATTTAATAGACAAAGGACTATATACCTTGTTCTTTTCTTCATTTTCTAATTTCAAGAAATACAAATCAAAATTTTCTAATCCATTAGAACCAATTCGATACTCAGAATTATACTTCTTAGTCTTTGTATCGACTTTAGTTGACTTTGCATCTTTCGTCGATAAATAGTAAAATCCACCTCCACCAACACAAGCTAAAGCTAAGAAAACAAGTAAAATAACTGCAACCTTTTTCCCACCTTTTTTCTTTTTCTTACCATCTTCACCCTCCTGATCTATAACAGGGTCTAAAACAACTGTTTTTTCTTTCAGAACTTCAATATCATCATTATTCAAAATATCACTCCTATTTTAAAAAATTATAGCATAAAAAAGACACTTAGAAAAGTGCCAATTTATTATTCTTCGCGAAGAATAGCTCCACATTTTTTATCCAAAACTTTTAATATCTGACTCATCTTCTCATTAATCTGTTCTGATGTCATTGTTGTTCCTTCATTTAATAATTTAATTCTTAAAGTAACAGATTTTTTACCATCAGGAATTTTTTCTCCTCTATATTCTTCAATAAATTCTAATTCTTTAACCATAGACCTAATTGCTTTAACAATTTCACTCCATGTCTTTTCTTCATCTACTAGTACAGACAAATCTTTTTCAACTAAAGGTAACTCTGGTAATCTTTCATATTTATTCGTTCTAGAGTCACATGGAATAAATTTATATGATTCTATTTCAAACATTGCTATATTAATTCTTTTAATTTTACAATCTGCCATAGCTTTGACAGACACTAAACCAAGAGAACCAATTATTTGATTTCTACTTATTATATTAATGTAAGCATTTACATCTGCCCATTCAGGTTTTTCTCTTTGTTCAAACTTTAATTCTTCCATATGGCAATATGCTGCCATATTTTCTAAAACACCTTTTGCTTCATAGAAGATTTTTTTTGCATCTTTCCCTACAATACATCCTGTTAGATACATATTTTGTTCTGGTAATATTTCATCTGCACTTGACGGTGAATATTCTCCTTTTTTATATACTTCAGTATTTTCAAATAATTTAAATGAATCAAAATATCTTAAATTTTTAGATATTGATTCTAACATCCCAGGTATTAAAGAACTTCTAAGAATAGACAATTCTGGAGCTGGTGGGGTTGCTAATTTAACCGCAACTGTTGTATCAATTTTAGCTGCATGAATATATTTTTCATCTATCCATGGATATGTATATATCTCATAGAAACCACATCTATAAGATAAATACTCTCGTATTCTTCTCTCTAATAAAACACTATTTTGCTTTACTGAATGTTCCAAAGATATAGTGATAGGTTTTGGTTCAAATGAATCAAAACTTAAAATTCTTGCAATATCTCCCATTACATCATCTTTATATGTAACATCCCCGGTTGATCTCCATGTTGGTACAACCACACTATAAGTACCTTTTTTTAATTCCACTTTATATCCCAAAGAAGTAAGAATTTGCTTAACGGTATCTTCTGAAATTTTTTTGCCAAGCCTAGTATTCAAAAATTCTTCTGTAACTTCTATTTTATTATTTTCTGTTGATAAAGGACATTCATCAACATACTTCAATATTTTACTATCAGGGAATATTTCTTCGATTAAATTCAGTGCTAAATTTATGCCTTGATCAATCCTTTGAGTATCAATTCCTTTTTCATAACGAATAGATGAATCAGTCTTTTCAGAAAAACGTTTTCCTGTATTTCTAATAGTTCCAGCATCAAAATTAGCCATTTCAAGCACAATCCCAGTTGTTTCTGGTAAAATTGAGTCTTTAGCTCCACCTCTAATACCTGCTAAACACATTGGATCTTTTTCATCACAAATTACTAAATCTTCTTCTGTTAAAGAAATAGTAGTATGATCTAATAATGCTAATTCCTCATTTTTTTTGGCATTCCTAACAACTATTTTTTCACCACTAACATGTGTTCTATCAAATGCATGTGAAGGTTGACCAGTTACCATCATTACATAATTAGTAATATCTACTATCGCATTAATTGGTCTTTGACCAACTTTAACAAGTAGTGACTGCATCCACATTGGTGATGGCTTGTCGTATATACCATCTATTTCTACCCCAATATATCTATGGCATTTACTTTTATCCTTTATTTCTACATTATATTTAGGTAATTTTGAATCTATTTTATACGTTTCTATTTCTTTTAGTGGAACATTATAAATTGCTGACAATTCTCTGGCAATTCCATAATGTCCCCAAAGATCAGGACGATTCGACAATGATTTATTATCTATTTCTAATACCGTATCATCCATATCAAACAATTCAGTTACAGCCTGCCCTGGATGACAATCTATCCCTTTCAAATCAATTATTTCAGTCTCCGCTTCATTTGGAAAAAAATCAGTTAAAAACACTTCAGAGGCAGCACATATCATTCCATATGATAATTCCCCCCTCATCTTAGTCTCTTTTATTTTAACGGGTTCTCCTTCACCATGCCAAACTACTTCAGCTCCTGGCTTACAAACAACAACATATTCACCTTCATATAAGTTTGATCCCCCACAAACAATTTGAACAGATTTTTCTTCACCAATATCTACAATACAAATTTTTAATTTATCTGCTTGTGGATGTTCTTTTATTTTTTCAATTTTTCCAACTACAATGTCATGGAACTTAGATGTCATATTCTCAACATTTTCAACTTCAACAGTTCTTAATGTTAAATCATACGCTATTTGCTTATTGGTTAAATTAGAAGGTAAATCTACATATTTCTTAATTAATTTTAATGATACTTTCATATTTCTTTCCTCCCTATTTAAATTGCATGATAAACCTTAAATCTGAACTATGGAATAATCTTACATCATCTACTCCATATCTCATCATTACTAATCTATCTAGTCCTATATTAATATAAAAACCCGTCCATTCATTTGAGTCTAACCCAGCAGCTTTTAATACGTTGGGATGAATGACACCACCAGGCATAACTTCTATCCAGCCATTATGATTACAAACCTTACATCCTTTACCCCCACATACTAAACATTCCATATCTATTTCATATCCTGGCTCAGTAAACGGGAAGAACCCTTCACGCATTCTAACATTTATCTTTCTTCCAAATACTTTTTCTAAAATGGTTTGAATCATTACCATTCCAGAGGAGAAAGAAATATCTTTATCAACAATTAGAGCTTCATATTGAAAGAACGCTCTTTCGTGCCTAGCATCTGTTGTTTCGTTACGATAAACCCGTCCCGGATATACAAAACGTGCTGGCGCACCATGTTCAAGTAGATATCTTACAGATCCTCCAGTAAGATGAGGACGAAGGCATAATCTTTCTGATCCTTCTTTATCCTCTGTTCCCTCTAACCAATATGTATCCATTGATTGACGAGCAGGATGATTTTTAGCAAAATTCAAATTATCAAAAGCATATTTTTCACTGCTAATATCATCTTCACTATATACTTCAAATCCCAATGATAAAAAAGCATCATCTAAATCATACTTCATTTGAGTAATAGGGTGAAGAGCTCCTCCATTAACCTTTTTACCTGGAACCGTAAAATCAATTGGCCCCTCCAATACACTCATAGAAGATATCAACTGTTCTTCTTTTTCAGTCATTTTATTAGAAAAAATATTTTTAATATCTGTAGCGAGCATTCCAATTTTTTTCTTATCATCAATAGATAAATTACTCATTGACTTTAAAACATCTGATATCTCACTCTTTTTTCCTAATAATTCTTTTCTAACTTCATCAAGTTCACTCAAAATTGAGACTTTCTCAATCTTTTGTAAACCCTTTTCTTTAATCTTTTCTAGTTTGTTTTCCATAGTATTTCTCCCTCTTTTTTTTGTCCAATAGTTTTAGTTTTTGGTCTAGAGTCCTCATATTCAGACCATATTCGGTTTAAATCTGATTGTATTCCTTCTAATATCTTTAAGCACATTTTAAGATTTTTCCTTTTTTCTTTTAAAGTTGATGCATTCAAGGCTTTTGCTAAAAACAAATTATAAAAATCTATAACTTCATCTGGCCTATAACAACGCATAGAAACCTTCTTAATAGAATCACCATTATTCAAAACCTTCTTTACAAAGGAACTTATTTCTACTCCATTTAATAAAAAGTTCTTAGCATAATTTTTTTCTCTAAGCCCCGGTCTTACAACATAATACCTAGTATTTTTCTTATCACCAGAGACAACGAGTATATAAACATTTTCTAATTTTAATTGCTCAGCCTTATCTATTCCTGAACATTTTAAACTCACAATATCAGCATCAACACTAACATTATCTGATTGTCTTGGATTCCACATAATAACCTTCCTTCTTTAATAAATTAAGCTAGATTATTTATTTAAAGTGATTAATCTAAAATCACTACCAAACTCCTCTTCCAAATTAATCACTTCCTCCCATGAAATCAAACAATAAATTGGTGGCTCCAGCGGGAATCGAACCAGCGACACAGGGATTTTCAGTCCCTTGCTCTACCAACTGAGCTATGAAGCCATTAAATAAAAAACGACCAATCCATCCATAAAGGACGAACTAGTCGTGGTACCACCTTTTTTTCATAGTAATAATACTACCTCATTAGATTAACGCTCTTACACGCTTTGACTCCATTATTGAAATTCATTTATTTGCCTTTCTATTGTGACTCTCAGTCGGTGGTCACAACTTCCTGTATAGAGTTTCAAACAACTACTTAGATAATTTCTCCATCAAAATATAAATGTATTATATATTTTTTTTATAGTATTGTCAACAAATCTTTAAACTGTCATTAATTCTTCTTCTTTTTCTTTTAATTTAGCCTCTATTTTCTTATTATATTCATTTACTAAATCTTGAATATCCTTTTCCAATCCCTTTTCCTCATCCTCAGGTAAATCGGCCTTCTCCACCTCTTCTAAAGCATCATGTCGAATATTACGTACAGAAATTTTTGCCTCTTCTGCTAAAGCTTTTACTTGTTTAGCAAGTTCTTTTCTTCTTTCTTCTGTTAATTCTGGAATCACAATTCGAATTGTTTCTCCATCATTTCCTGGAGTATATCCAAGATTAGAAGTTAAAATAGCCTTTTCTATAGCCACTAATGAACTCTTATCAAAAGGTTTAATTAATAATTGCCTAGCCTCTGGAACAGAAATCGTAGCTAGTTGTTTTAAAGGAGTCATACTCCCATAATATTCAACAACAATCCCATCTAAACTAGATGGATTAGCTCTTCCAGCTCGAACAGTTGCAAAACGATGAACTAAATTTTCAATCGCCTTATCCATTTTTTCAGTAGCATCTAAAAGTATCATATCACTATCCATTTATTCATCTCTCCTTAAAAATATTATAGTATAATCAATAAAATAAAATCAAGTTCCATACTATTTTTTATAAAAATAAAGTTATAAAATTTCGACAATATAATTATATGCATTATAAATAGAGATTATTATATCAACTATTAAATAGTGAAAACATTCTTTTGTACAAGACATAGCTATAATCATAAATCATCCCTCACATTTATCTAAAAAATCATAAAACGTTATGGTCGGAATAATTGGAAAATCAAAAGACTTATAAATAGATAATTTGTCATCATAAGAAACTTCATTTTCATATTTTTTATACATTCTTTTAATATTTTTAATTTCTTGAAAAATAAAATCATTAGTCTCTGGTGATGATAAATAATGAAAATAACAATGAAAACACATAAGACAATAATTCCAAGCAATAGCAGCAGTATCTTTTTTTCTCTTCTTTATCTCATTCGTTAACCAATTCATTGCCTCAACAAAATTATGCAAATTAGCAGCTGAATTAACCTCTTTTTTAGTAAGTGAATTAGAATTATATTCATATACATAAACTATTTTTTCTGTGGTTCCAAAAGCATCACAACAAATATAATATAACTGATTAAAGGTACTATCTTCATAAATATCACCCTGATTTTTCTTACAAACATCAAATTTCAATTTATTTTTTTCTATAATGCTCCTCCGAAACAATTTTCCATGAAGATAACAATACTGAGGACTCAAAACTCTTTCTCCATCTATACTTTTTTCAATAAAATTACCCTGAGCAACATCATTACCTTTAATAGCTTGTAGTAAGTTAATCAACGAATATTCATCATATAAATAATCATCAGCATCCAAAAAAAGAATATATTCATTTTTAGAACAATCAATTCCTTTTTGCCTTGCAAAGCCAGGTCCTGAATTTTCAATATTTATTTGTTCTATATCAAGTTCTTCACTATAATTCTTTATAATATTGGAATAATCAGAATCAGAACCATCATTAATAATATATACTTTTAAAAATTCCTTATTTATTTGTTGAACTAACGAATTTAGTGTCCTTTCAATTGTTTCATGAGCATTAAATGCCGGTATAATTACATCTATCATATTCAAAAAATCCCCTCACAAAATTATTATATTATATATAAACAATGAAAATCAAGAATTCTTTTAGAGACTATTAATATGTACATACAAAAATAATAAAACCAATAAATCCAATGAATAATATTGTAAAAATAATAAATAAAACAAATAATAGAATATCAAGAAATGAATACTTTTTTATAACCGTTTCTTGTTCATGTGATTCATCAGTACTTATAATCACATCTTTAAGAGAGACCGTTAGGGGTTCTTCAATAAAACTTTCAACCGAAACATCATCTATAGCATCTTCTACCTTACTATACAGATTTTTCTTTTTTAATTCATCATAATCTTTTACTACAGAGTCTTCATCTAAGTTGTCAACAACAGTGTCTTCCTCTTCATTAACAGAAAAAACAACATCTGCTTCATCTACTTGCTTATCTAAAAAATCCTCATTAAAATCCTTTTTTTTAAGTTCCTGAGAATCATCTTTCTTTGAAAAAGTTTTAGTCTTTGTCTTTCTCTCTTCAATAACGACAACGTCTTTTTTCTTAGAAACCTTTTTTCGTTCTTGAACAACAACTACTTCTCTTCTTCTGCCATTTTTCTTTTTACTACGATTATTAGGTTTCAGCTTATTTTTATTATTTGTCTTAGATATACTAGTAATGTCATCAATTCTTCTTTTTTCTTTCATTAAATTATCTAATTGTTTATCAATTTTTTTAACAGCATTAGTAGAGGTTTTTTTAGCCATGATATTCATCCCCTTATATAACTACAACTTTTAAAAGAATAAAAATAAAATAATACATAATATTAAAATAATCAATATTAAAACAAGGATTATTCCAAAATTAGCATGATTATCATCATCTAATTGCCTTTCAGAGTAAGACACGACTTTTTCATCCAATTTATCTATTTTACAAGAATCCTGTTGATGGTTATTAGCTTTAACGTCATCAATTTTATCAATACGTCTCGTAGTATCTTCATTTGAGTGATTATCACTAGATAATCTATCAACAAATATAACGTGATCATCATTTTTCTTTTTTTCATTCATACGCTTATTCATATCTAAAAGGCTCTGAATTTGTTCATCCAATTTTTCAATATTGTTCTTCTTCATATACTTACTACCATGTAAATAATTGATATCTTATCCCTTTCATTACTTTAAAGATTAAATTTATTCCTATAAGTATTATAGCAAAAAGAAAAAAAAGAAAAAGATATTATAAAAGAAAAAGTGTACAATTATGTACATTTATTATTGTTAAAACAAAAAAAGCAACACAATGAATATTATGTTACTTATTTAAAGATTAGAATATATTTTAACCAATTCTAAAAGCTGGTGAAACTCCTAAGTTTGAATATGGAGTAGCGTAATACAAAGAGCCATCATTAGATACATCGAAAAAGAACATTTGCATTGATGCAAAAGAAGATCGAAGCCACCAATAATTAGTTGTTACACTATAATTATCTGGTTCACCACTTTGTTTAATAACTGCTGAACAATTTGTTGATGTAACTCCTAATTCATTATAATAGTCTAATTGCCTTGTTGCTTTCCCTGAAGTATCATAATAATCATCATTTTTCTCAAAATCTTCTCCCCATATTTCTTTAGAACTAAGTAAATATAATTTATCGGTAGTATTGAAATTTTCAAAATCATGTGGCCCAAATCCAGATACTACTTTAGTATCAATTATTCCCAATTTTAATTCTGATGGTAATTTGTCATATATAGTTTCATTTACATAAGGTCTCATTGGACTTTCCTCCCAACCACCAACATTATCTGCATTATCAAAAGAAGTACCATCACCCATGCGATATTTTGTGATGATATCAGAAAATTCTATTACAAAGCCACAAGCAGTCTCACTAAATCCTTCAGCTGAACATTCATTTGGGGTTGATTTATTAGCTATTCTTACGGTATGAGTGCCAAGTGTTCCCATATCAATAGTTTTCGTATCTCCTACATTCATACATTCTGTATTATTATTTTTAACAGAGTTAATTATTCCTTCCCAACTACTTTCATCATTAAATGGTACACATGAG
>CACZQK010000015.1 GCA_902783315.1 uncultured Erysipelotrichaceae bacterium
CTTATTTTATTTCTTTTCCTTATGTACTGTATGTTTTCTACATCTAGGACAGTATTTATTCATTTCAAGACGTTCTGTTGTATTTTTTACATTTCTTGGTACTCTATAATTTTCTTCTTTACATTCACTGCATACAAGAGTTTTGTATTGTCTATTTCCTACTTTAGCCATATTATCCCTCCTTACACGCCTATAGGTATTATAACAGAATTTTCCTATTTTGCAAAAGTTTTTTACTAAGAAATACTATTATTCTTTGTTTTTTTTCGTTTTTTATGAATTTGCTTGGGATCATCTGTGTTTTTTTGTTGAATCATTTGGTCTTTTTTTAATTCTTTTATTTCTTTTTTGATATTAGAGGAGTAATCTTTTTTGTTTTCTCTAACCTCATTTATGATTGAAATCACCATTATAATAATGATTGGTAACATATCAAAAAGCATTCTTTTAAAGTCCAATTCATTCTCACCCCTCAAATCGTTTTATATTATAGCATGTTGTTTTGTTTTAATCAACACCATAAATTTCTTGATATTTTTGGGATACTCTTTGAGTAATTCTGTAAGTTACAAGAGAGGCAAAATTGTTCGTTTCATTTGGCCTAGATGAATCTGGCGATGTCACTAATATTGACATTTTGGGATTATCATAGGGAGCATACCCAATGAAAGAACTCGTTATAGTTTCGGTATCGATTTTTCCGTCATTATCCGTATCTAAGAAACTTTGGGATGTTCCTGTTTTTCCAGCTGGTCTCATAGAAGAGTTCATATATCCTACCCCATAGCCTCCTGGAGAATTTAAAACGGCAATAAACCCTTCTTTTACTCTTGCCATATACTCTGGTTTTGTATCAATTGTATTTAAGACTCTTTTTTCTATATTTTTTTCTAATGGACCTATCTCATCTGTATCACTTGATGCATGAACTTCTTTTAATAAGTGTGGAGCCAGTCTTTCTCCACCATTGGCAATTGTTGTAATGTATTGTGATAATTGAATAGGAGTATATGTTTCATACTGACCCATTACAAAGTCTAATAAATTTCCAGCAGCTTTGTCTTTTGATGTATACCCATTACTTTCTACAGGTAAATCTATTTCTGTCTTTACTCCCAATCCAAATGAATGATACATATTTCTATATATATCAAAAGATTTCTGATTGAAATTCAATTTCATCTCTCGATGGTATTCTTGTCCATTTACTCGTATTGCTATTTTAAATTGATAAACGTTACTACTTTTTGCTAAAGCTGTTATATCGTTGATAACGCCTAGGTTATCTACAGATGAACATTTTTCGGCTACTCCTGCTACTTTTACACATTCATCTAGCATAGTTTCTCCTATTTTTACAGCTCCTGTATTATACCCAACTAACATAGAGGCACCTTTTACTACACTTCCTGGAGTAATTGGAGATGTTAAAAGACTTATTGTATTATCCTGAATATTTCCATTAACAAATTTCTTACCAGCCATTGCTAGAATTTCTCCTGTTTTTGGATCTTGTATCACGACACTAGAATGATCATAAAACTCTGTATTAGCTTCTGTCTTAGCCAAACGGATCTGTTCTTCTAAGATTTTTTCTATCTCTTGTTGTAAATTTATATCAATACTTAAAACAATGTCTTTTCCTCGTCTTCCTTCTTTTACTAGTTTTGTTTCATGTGAGTTTACTACTTCATATATGGCTTTTTCGCCATGTAAATATTCTTCATATTGTTTTTCAATGTAACTTAAACCTACTCGATCATTTAGGCTATAGCCCTTTTCTAGATAATAATCTTTTAATTCAGCTGGAATACCCTGAGATGAGGTGGATACTGTTCCTAAAATACTTTTTAATGTATCTCCATAAGGGTATACTCTTTCCCAATCTATTCTTGTATTAAATCCATTTAAAATACTGTTATTTTCAGATACATAAGCATATTCTTCATCAGTGGCATTCATTTTAATGATTTTTTCTTCGTATGCATAACCTTTGTTCATTAAATAAAATAGATAGGCTATTTTTTTATCTTCTTCACTATATTCTAATTTTTCTACTGGAATTCTACTTAATTTTAATTCATTTAATTCTGTTTGTGTCATTTTTCTTTGTTTGACTCTATCTATTTCTTTTTGAGTAACATATTTGTCACATTCTTCTTTATTAATCGCAAAAAAATATTCTCTTTTACTTCTTTCTGTTAATTTTGTATAATCAACATTAATATGTGGGGATATTTTTTTAGCTACTTCTATCATTTCTTTATTCGATGTGTGTTTTTGTTTTTGATAAGTGATATTTTTTAAAGACTTATTATCTACTAGGATGTTATAATTTCTATCATAAATTCTTCCTCTAGGACTGCTTGTTCCTGATATCGTTGAATAAGTTAATTGATTTAATTTTGATGTATATTCTTTCTTATTTATTACCATAACGTTTACCATTTTTATTCCTAGTATTGTAAATAGCATGGTAATCACAACAAAAAAAACGATAAATCTTCTATTAGTTATTTTTTCATAATTGGTGTTTTTTTTCTTTTTATATCTTTTCATTTATTTTGTCTCCTATTAATATTTTATCACATATTTTTACACTTCATTCATATATTTTTTTGAGGTGTTTATTATTTATAAAAAATTAATTGAAAAATATATTCATTTTCTTACTCCAGAGCACATAAAAAATTATGCTAATTCTATGCATATTATTCTTAACGGAGATGAAGTAAATATTTTATATGCTTTCATTTTAAAATATTATAAAGAGTTATTAGAAAATGAAACTACAATTTACCTATTAAAAGAATCTATTCGAGAAGATTTGTTTGATCAAATTTTGGTTCTTTATAAGGAAAATAAAGCTAAATATCTTTAGCTCTTATTTTTTGGATTAAATCTTTATCAAATATTTTGTTTTTAATCATTTCTATTTCATATTTATATGGAGCATATTCTCTATCAACATATGGAGTTTCTAGGATTTTTGGAATATTTTCTAGTTTTTCATTGTAAATAATTTTTATTAGTTTATCAAAACCTATTGTGCCAAAGCCTATATTTTCATGTCTATCTTTATGGCTATTTTGCTCATTTTTGGAGTCATTTATGTGAATACAACCTATCTTTTCTAAGCCAATTATTTTGTCAAAAGTATTTAAGAATTCATCAAAATCTTCTAGGTCATAGCCGGCATCATTTAAATGGCATGTGTCTAGGCAAACACCCATGTGTTCTTTTTCTTCTACTTTATCTAGAATTTCTTTTATTTCTTCTAGTTTTGAACCCACTTCTGTTCCTTTTCCAGCCATTGTTTCTAAAAGAATGGTTACATTATTATTTTTTACTTTACTAAAGATTAGATTTAAGCCTTTACTGATATTTTCTATTCCTTTTTCTATACCAATTCCTACATGACTTCCTGGATGTAATACCATATATTTGATTCCTAATTCATTAATCCGTTCTAATTCTGCTACTAAAAAGTTTACTGAAAAATCAAACTTCTCTTCATTACATAAATTAACAATATATGGAGCATGAACAATGATTTTTTTCTCATCCATTCCTATTTCTTTCATTTTTTGTCTTGCTTTTTCTGTCAACTTTTCATCTATTTGACTTCTTATCGTATTTTGTGGAGCTCCAGTATAAAACATAAAAGTATTTGCTCCATAACTTAAGGCTTCTTCTAAGCTTCCTAATATTTGTGTATTTTTATTAAATCCAACATGACTTCCTATTAATAACATTTTTATCACCTATTTCATTATATCAATTTTTATGACAAATAAAAAGGCTTCAAATGAAGTCTTTGTTTTATTATGTTAAACTGCAAGATGTTATGGTAGTACCAGTAGGTATTACAGTGCTTCCCCATTTCGTTGTGCCTGCTGTTGGATTAGGAAATTTTTGATAAAAAAGTTTCCTATAAGTACCATCTTTTGGATTAACATTTGCTCTATTCAAATTTGCTTCTATAACTGTTGCGGCCGGTACCCCAGTAGTTTTCGTACCTGTTCCAATTCCTCTACCTTCAGAATCAACCATAATAATGCTATATTCAAATTTAGGCTTATTATCAGCTGTTGTTGACTTTTTGATAATAATAATTCCTTTTACTTCACTATTACCCCATGATGATTTTCCACCTTGTTCCATCAAATCTTGTCCTGTTACAGCTGTACTATCAAATTTATAATAGTAATAGCCATCTGGTAAATCAGTTCCCGTATTAGTTCCACATTTAAGTTCATCGCCAGATACTGCTGTTTTAATAGCGTTAACATATGTTCCAGCAACGTTTGCAAATGTACCACGTCTTGAGTTTTCGATAGTTCTTTGCATAGCTGGGATGGCAACTAACATTAAAATTCCCATAATCGTGATAACGGCGAGTAATTCGATTAAGGTAAAACCTTTTTGATTTATTTTTTTCATATCTTCACTCTCTTTTCTATTTTCCATACTTTAATCTTAACATGATACTTTTTTCATTACAATATTTTTTTCAGTATTTTACAGTTCTATCTCATTAATAGCTTATTAATTTACATATAATTCTGATTGACAAATTAGTACGATATGCCATAAAAAACTACGTTTATGTTCTTACTTTATTGCAATGACTGAAAATAAAAGACTTCAAATAAAGTCTTTTATTCCTACGTTAAACTACATGCTGTTGGACTAGTTACTGCATCAGTTCCATTCCACTTTGTTGTTGATGCTGTTGGGTTTCCGAATGAGTCATAAAATGTCTTTCTACCATCGCCATTTTTTGGATTAACAATAGCTCTGTTCAAATTTATGTCTTCAACAGCTGTTAATGGTACACCAGTGTCATTAGCTGTTCCAATACCTCTTCCTTCAGAATCAACCATCATAATACTATATTCATATTTAGGTTTGCTGTTGACAGTTGACTTTTTGATAATGATAACTCCTTTTACCTCTTTATTACCCCATGATGATTTTCCGCCTTGTTCTACCAAATCTTGTCCTGTTACTGCATTACTATCAAATTTATAATAGTAATAACCATCCGGTAGATTGGTTCCTGTATTAGTTCCACATTTAAGCTCATCACTAGATAGTGCAGTTTTAATAGCATTAATATATGTTCCTGCCACATTTGCAAATGTACCACGTCTTGAGTTTTCGATAGTTCTTTGCATAGCTGGGATGGCTACTAACATTAAAATTCCCATAATTGTAATAACAGCAAGCAATTCAATTAAAGTAAATCCTTTTTGATTCATTTTTTTCATTTTTTTATCTCCTTCTATTTTTTTTACATTTTAATCTTAGCACGATACTTTTTCCATTACAATATTTTTCTTACCACTTTACATTTTTTTACTTTTTATGAATGGTATGATCTCCTTTATTGTCAAAATAGTAGTCTTTTTTTCTGACAGTAATACTATTTTACAGCGTAATATTCATCTATTCCACTCGAGCACAAAGTAGTACCAGATAAATTACCATATCCAACTTGTGGCTTATTCATATTTAATATTTCTGTTGATGCTTCCATATTTTCTGTTAATCCTAGACTATTATTTATGGAAACAATATCTTCATTTTTTAGTTTCTTCAAATCGTCCTCATCTACCACGTTAAAGCCAAATCGTCTATCATCTGTTATTTCTACTAATTTTATATAATATTTATATCTTTGTCCTATTCTCGTATATATAACAAAAGATTCATACAAATCATATTTTCCTTGGGTTAATCCTTTTCCTATATCTTTATTATCATCTAGGTAATTTAGAGAAAATATTAAGCAATGATTTTCTTTCACTTTTTTTAAAGTTGTGATTGTTTCTATTTTCGTTTTTGTATTTCCAATCATCATTTGCGCATCATTTTTTATCACATTTAGACGATTATTATTTATGATTCCTGTAATATTAGGAATTGTTATCATCATTAATATTCCTAAAACTGTTATCATTGCTAATAATTCAATTAATGTAAATCCTTTATTATTTTTCATAATACTGCCTACTTTCTATTTATCTCATTATAACAAAATCAAAAAATTTTAAAAACTATTTTATGATTTTTTTCAAATTTTCTAATTCAAATCTAGAGGTTAATGTATATTCATCTTCTTTGAAAATACTATCATAACGAAATAAACTAAATCCTTTATAGTTCTTTAAATTTCTAGATAGTAATACTTCTCTCATAATAATGTCATCATTTTCTATCCATTCTTTTCTACCTTCTTTAGCATAAGCATCTTCTTTCCCTACTTTATAAAATGCTAGGGCTACTAGTAAATCTACTTTTTCTGTTTTAAGAAGACTTTCCCATTCTTTAATTACCTTACTATAGGCTTTTGTACTATTATAAAATCCATAATATAATTGAGGCATAATAAAATCAAGATAATTACTACTACCCATCCAAGTTTTCACATCAGCATAATTTTTTTGATAATTATTTTCTATGTTTCCATCTGGAGATATACCAAATTTTACATTTTTCTTTTGACATTCATTATGTACTTTTTCTATCATTTGATTAATTACTCTTAAATGATATTCTTGAAGTGTAATACTTTCTGTTTCCCTTATTTTTTCATAATCTTTTATATCAATCTCATTATCTGGATAAAAGTAATCATCGAATAAAATCCCATCGACTTTATAATTTAATACTTCTTTTACTCCATTTATTATTATTTCTTCTACTTCTTTTTTTGAAGGGTTCCAGTAAATTCCATTTTTTATATAAACTGTATCGGTGTTTAAGTATTGATATGCTGGGGATTTTTCGGTAATTGTTTTGATATTTTCTGTTGTTCTTATTCGATAAGGATTTATCCAAGCTATCACTTTTATATTTTTTTTATGGGATTCTTCTATAAAGTATTTTAAAACGTCATATGTTTTTTTACCTTCTTCTTGGCTTATATAAATACTATAGGGGAATATTTCTGAATCATATATGGCATCACAGTTTGCTCTTACTTGTAGAATAATAGTATTTATTTTTAATTGATTGATATTTTCTATCATCTTATTAATATTATTTTTACTTTCTTGTATATTATCTCTTTTTACATATTCTTGAAGTTCTATATAGCTAATAAAAATCCCTTTTATTTCTTCTGTTTCTTTAAACATTTTTTCTTTTTTGTTGGTAAGGATCCCAGCTATTAAAAAAAGGGCAATTGCTATTTTTTTCATATAAATCACCTTATTCATTATATCCAAGTCGTTTGGCAAAATATGTCACTTTATCTTATCTTTTTCAATAATGTATAAGTTTTTATCTTTGTAAA
The DNA here is from genome assembly GCA_902783315.1 of uncultured Erysipelotrichaceae bacterium. Taxonomy (GTDB): domain Bacteria; phylum Bacillota_I; class Bacilli_A; order RF39; family UBA660; genus UBA3789. Next base: position 7,304 of record CACZQK010000015.1, read on the forward strand.
AAGCATAAAATATATTTTCTATATAAGTATTTTGTTTTCTTAATTCATCATATAACCAACTTTCTGTTTTATTGATTTGATTCAATGTTTTTTTATCTAAAGTTCCATCTAATATTAGTGGTAGTGGATAATTTTGATTTTTGTCTTCATTCTTCTTAAAAATTGATAATTTCCCACTTGTTTCTAATACTGCATAATCTACTTCATCGATGGACTTTATTGATTTATTTCTTAATTGAGTTAATAAATCATCTAAGTTATATCTTTGAGTTTGCATTTCTTTAAAATTTACTTTACCCTTATCAATAATTACTGATGGTACTCCATCTAAAATATTTCTTGCTTTATTATTTTTCATTGAAATGTATGATACTATAATTTGCATGATAACTAATAATAAAATAGGAATTAAAGATACTAATATACTTTTTTCGGGGTTTTCAATTGATATTGCAACCATTTCAGCAATGAAGATTGAAACAATAAAGTCCATAATTGATAATTCTCCTATTTCTCTTTTTCCCATAATTCGATAAACGATAGTAATTAAAGTATAAAAAAAGAAACTTCTATATAGTATTGTCCAATATTTCATCAAATCACCTATTTTTATTATGATTCTTGTCATATTTTTTTATACTACTCATAGTATTATTTGAGAGGTGATTCTTTGAATACTTTAAAAAAATATGGCTTACATGTTCTTTTAAATTCTGTTGAGATTGTTCTGTCTTTCTTTTTACTTACTATATTATTTTATTATAATCTAATTTCGGATAAGATATTTCCTTTTGTTAAATTAGTTGTTGTTTTTATTACGTTTCTTGTTCATAGTTTTCTTTTAAGTAGACGTTTAGAACAAAAAGGTTTTATTATCGGTCTTTTTTATGCCCTTATTTATATTTTGATATTTACTGTTTCATCTGTGATTTTTTACAAGTTTCAAGGAAAAATTTTTCTTTATTTTTTCTTATTAATTATTATTTCTATTTTAGGAAGTCTGTTTGGGGTCCAAAAAAGGTCATCCCTTCAAGATAATGAAAAAATCAAATAATAAGCATCTAAAAAAGAGAAATTATGTTTCTCTTTTTGAATGGCTTTTGCTTTTTTTTAAAACAATAACTCCTATTATAATAATTATTATTCCTAAGCCAAGAATAATATTTTTGCTATCATCATCTTGAACTTCAATCACGGTGTCTTCATCACTTACTAAAAATAAAGAATTTTTATCATATTCACAATTATCATCTTCTGGGCAGTTTATTTGTCCTACAAAATACAAAGTGTTTTTTTCTATGCAAAAGTTTTCAAAACTATAATATTCATTAATGATTTTTTTTATTTTCTTTTGAATTGTACCTTCGGCATCTAATTTTACTACTTCTTTACTAGAATCAATACTATTTTCATATAATAGTGTATAATCCTTTATTATTTCTGTTTCTGTTGGTAATAATACTATTTTTCTATCTTGATTTACTGGGGATTCTCCTATTGTTTCCCAGTTTATTTGTTTTTTACTATTATAATTTATTAAATAATAGCTTTTTTCTCCCTTTTTTAATTTAACATCTGAAGTAACTCCATATAAAATAAATCCATCATTTGATTTTTCTAAATAAGTGGATAAATATTTTTCTAAAGAATCATCTAAAATAGTTTCTTCACTTGCTTCTAAATTCATCCAAATTAATGATTTTTGCTCTTTAAAACTTGCTCTTTTGATATTTCTAATTAGGGCATAACCTATTATTTTATTTTCTTCCTGAATAGGGACAATATCTTGATATATTACATCTTCATCTTCTTGTTTTTCATAAGGCTTATTCCAAAGAAGATTTAAATCCCTATCATATTTTATAATCATTGCTTTTCTTTTATTATTTTCTTGTTTATATCCAATAGCAATATAGCCATCCATCCCTTTATCTATTGTCCATATAGGTACTATCTTTGTTATCTTAGTTATGTCGGATGACCCGGAAGATTTTTCCCAAGATAAATTTCCATCTAAGTCTACCTTTAATAAAGTTGCCGAAAAGTCTTCTGGGACTTCTTGATTTGCTATGTCATATGTTTTTTCTAAGGCAATTAAATAACCATCTATTTCATTATTTTCATTGTAAGTATATTCTAAGTAGTCTATTTTATCTTCTTTGGTATTCCCATAAGTAAAACTCCAAGATATTTCTCCCACTTTATTATACTTTGCTAATATTATTTGATAATTTTGATACTTTCCATTATCATTTTCAATGGTTTCTTCTAAGTAGTGTCCTCCAACAATCAATCCATCTCTTTTATTTTTGTTGTTATATCCCTTTTTAATAAAGTTTAAATTTTCTTCTGAATACTTATTTATTGAGTAAATACTATCTTTGGCATATACTTTATATTCTTGAAATAATATGCTAATAGCTATAATTATCATTAATTTTACAAATCTCATTCAATGCACCTCAATATTACTATATTTTTATTATATGACAAAAAAAGACTAATTACTAGTCTTCTATTTCTTTTTTTATCATTTCTATTTCTTTCTTGGCTTTGTATCTTTTATAGCGATAGTTTTTTGGTAATAAAGTCAGAAGAATTTCCTGAGATTTTTTTTCTTTTTCATAATATTCTCTAAACAATGGACCTTTTTTGTTTAAAAATATTGGTCCAAAGAAATACTCTTTTTTTGAATATTTTTTTGTTCCTTTTTTAAATATTATGATTTGATAAATAAAATGGTTATCTTTTACAAATTCTTCATTGCTAATATAAAAACCATTTTTACATAGATATTTTTTTACATCTTGTTGATAATTATTGGGGCTAATGATTAAGGTGGTTATTTCTTTTAATACTTTGGGATGAGCTTTGCATATTCCTATTATATTTCTTCCTCCCATCCCAGAAATAATAACAGTATCTATTTCTTTAGTGTAAGTACTTAACCCATCTCCTAAGCGCACTTCTATTTCATCTTCTAATCGTTCTCTTTTGATATTATTTCTTGCTTGTTCTACAGGTCCTTGAGCAATATCAGAAGCAATTGCTCTTATATTTCTTTTTCTTTTTACTAAGTAGATATCTAACAGAGCGTGATCACACCCGATATCTAAGCAACAGGAATTTGTCTCCACTAAATCTCCTATTGCTTTTAATCTAGCATTAATTTTCATTAATCCGTTAAAAAGTCCTTTAATTTTCTAGAACGTGATGGATGTCTTAGTTTTCGAAGTGCTTTGGCTTCAATTTGACGAATTCTTTCTCTAGTAACACCAAATATCTGTCCTACTTCTTCTAAGGTCCTACATTGTCCATCATCTAAACCAAATCTTAACCTTAACACTTTTTCTTCTCTTTCAGTTAGGGTCTTTAAAACATCTTTTAATTCTTCTTTTAGCATTTCTACCGTCGCATATTCTTCAGGCCCCATTGTTCTTTCATCTTTAATAAAGTCTCCTAAGTGAGAATCATCTTCTTCTCCAATTGGGGTTTCAAGGGATACTGGATCTTGTGATATCTTATAGACTTCTCTTACTTTTTCAATGCTAATTCCTAAATTTTTAGCTATTTCTTCATCTGTTGGCTCTCTATTTAACTCTTGAGTTAGTTGCCTTTGTACTCTTGCTAATTTGTTGATTGTCTCTACCATGTGAACAGGAACACGAATCGTTCTTGCTTGATCTGCGATTGCACGAGTAATTGCTTGCCTTATCCACCAAGTGGCGTAGGTTGAAAACTTATATCCTTTCGTTGGATCAAACTTATCAACCGCTTTCATTAATCCAATATTTCCTTCTTGAATTAAATCAAGGAATAGCATTCCGCGTCCAACATATCTTTTAGCAATACTTACCACTAGACGCAAATTCGATTCTGCAAGAAGTTTCTTTGCTTCTATATCCCCTGCAACAGCACGTTGAGCATATTCAAATTCTTCATCTGATGTAAGCAAATTAATACGGCCAATTTCTTTCAAATACATTCTTACAGGGTCATTTATTTTTACATCTTTTGATAATGTTAATGTCTCAACTTGCATATTTGCAGTGATTTCTTCTCCACTTGCATCATCATCTGTTCCATCTTCTGATATAATTTCAATATTGGCCTCTACTAAAAAATTGTATAAATCATCTAGAGTATCACTATCGACATCAAGTCCTTTTAGTTGATCTGCTAATTGCTCATATGTTACATATCCTTGCTTTTTACCTATAGAAAGCAATTTATTCTTTCTCTCATCAAGAGTCTTAATTTCTTCCAACATTCTAATTATCTCCTAACCTAAGCTTTCTAATCTTTTCTACTATTTTTGCTTGTTCTATTGGATCTACTTCTTTTCTCATTAAATCTGTAAGTCTTTTTATTTCGCACTTTGTACTATATTCACGTACTACTTTGAAATATAGAAATAACTCTTCCTTATCGGTAGTTTCCAAATAGTCACTTGCTAAAATATTATTTAGAAAATTTATTATATTCTCTTTATCTTGTACGTAAGTATAAAAATCAGCTACGTTAATCATCCCATATTTTTTATAATAATAGATTATTTCGCTACAAGTCGTTCTCATTACTTCCAATGGAAATATTAATCTTTCTCGCTCTACTTGGGTAATAATCCAATCATTATTTAACATGAAATAAATAATTTGCTCAATAGCTTTTCTATACTTATCTTTCTTAACAACTTTTTTTTGAGGTATAAACGTCTTTTTTTCTTGTGTCTTGTTCTTCAAGTAACTGTTCATACGCATTTCCAGTGTATTATAACCTATATCAAATTCTTTTGCAAGCCCCTTCATTACAACTTCTCTGTGAATGGGGTCTATTATTTTTGAAGTTTCTTCTATAACTTTATTTATATAATCAGCTTTTTCTTCATCTGAACGGAAATCGACATTTTCTCTTAACTTTTTTATTTTGTAGTCAGAAAAATTAATTGCTGATTCCATCAAGTTTATAAATCTGTCTTTTCCATTTTTTAAAACGTAGCTATCTGGGTCTTCTGGGTTTGGAAGAATTATCACTTTTGATTCTATTCCCTGTTCCATAAGAACTTCCCCAATATTTAGCATTGCTTTTTGGCCAGGATCGTCTCCATCTAAACATAAAACTATGTTGTTAGAAAGTCTTTTTATTAAACTTATTTGTTCTTTAGTTAGGGCAGTTCCCATTAAGGCTATGGTATTTCTAATACCGATTGCTGCTAGTCGAATTACATCCATGAACCCTTCAAGAATAATTACACTTTTTTTTATTCTGCACTCTTCTTTTGCTATATGATAGTGATATAAGTTTTCCCCTTTTTTAAAAATTTCTGTTTCTTTGGTGTTTACATATTTATTTTGACCATTTTCTTTGTAAATTCTCCCGCTGAAACCGACAACATGACCATTTATATCGTATAAAGGGAACATTATTCTATCCCTGTAGACGTCATGACTGTCACTTGCTAATCCAATTCTATTTAATGTTACTAAATCATATTCTTTATTTGCTAAGAGCTTTGTTAAATCATCTTTTTTTTCTAAAGATAATCCTATTTCAAATTCTTTTATTAATTTTTCATCTATTTTTCTATTTTCTAAGTACTCTTTAGCTCTTTTTCCAATAAGGCTATTTAAATTATTTTGATAGTATTTAGTCGCTAGAGAATATGCCGCGTATAGTTTATCATATTTTGTTGTTTTCTTTCTAATGGATATGTTAGCAGTATCAACTCCAACTCTATTTCCTAAATATTTTAATGCTTCTTTAAAGTCCATATGTTCATATTCCATTAAAAATGTATATACATTTCCAGTTGCATGACAAGAAAAGCAAGTGTAAATTTGCTTTTCTCTTGATACTGACATGGAAGGATTAGAATCATCATGAAATGGACAAATACCAAAAAAGTTTTTCCCTCTAGCTGTTAGTGGTATTCTTTCTCCAATGATATCAACAATATCTACTTTACTACGAATTGTATTTGCTAATTCATTGTTCATTGAAACACCACCTATTCTTTGTTTTTGTACAACACTCTTTTATATAACATTCTTAAGATAAAATTTCAATATTATTATTCTTTATTGCGAACTTTTCTTGTATTTATTTCTTCTGTTATTAATTTTATAAAGTCTTGTTTAGAAACTGTTGTTGTATCTTTTTGGCCAAATAGTCTATAACTAATTGTTTTTGCTTGTTTTTCTTGGTCTCCTAAAATAATTGTGTATGGTATTTTCTTTGTTTGGGCTTCTCTTAAGCGATAGCCTAATTTTTCATTACGGTCATCTAATTCTACACGAATGTTATTTTGTTTTAATAATTCATATATTTCTTGTCCATAATCTGTTTGAAATTCTGTATTAACAGGAATAACTATTGCTTGTTGTGGGGATAACCAAGTTGGTAATACTCCTTTTGTTTCTTCTAAATAATAAGCTATTGTTCTATCTAAGGAACCAAATACTGCTCTATGAATAACAACAGGAGTTTTTCTTTCACCATTTTTATCTACATATGTTAGATCAAACTTAGCAGGCAAGCAGAAGTCTAATTGACAAGTCGATAGTGTAAATTCATTTCCTACTGCTGGTCGAACTTGAACGTCTAATTTTGGTCCATAAAAAGCTGCTTCTCCTACTTTTTCTACATAATCAATACCTAAGTCATTTAAAACTTCTCTTAATTTGTTTTCGGCAAGATTCCACATTTCATCATCTTGATGATATTTTACTTTATCTTCTGGATCTCTTAAAGATAACTCAAATTTATAGTTTGTGATTTTCATTTCATTATATACTTCTAAAATTAAATCTACTACACCTTTAAATTCTTCTTCTATTTGTTCTGGAGTACAGAAGATATGGGAGTCATTTTGACAGAATGTACGTACTCTTTCGATTCCTTTTAGAGAACCACTTGTTTCATAACGACAATCTCTAGCAATTTCAGCAATTCTGATTGGTAGGTCACGGTAGGAATGAATTTCATTTCCATAAATTACCATATGATGTGGACAGTTCATAGGGCGTAGAACAAATTCTTCTCCTTCTACTTCCATTTTAGGAAACATTGCATCTTGATAGTGATCCCAATGCCCACTGGTTTTATATAATTCTACGTTTCCAAGTGGTGGAGTTTGAACATGTAAATATCCTCTTTTTAATTCTTTACCACGAATATAGTTTTCTAATTCATTCCATACAGTAAAACCATTGGGTAGGTACATTGGAAGTCCTCTTCCTACTAAATCACTCATCATATAAATCCCTAAGTCTTTACCAATCTTTCTATGGTCTCTCATCTTTGCTTCTTCTAATTCTTTTATGTAAGCATTCAAATCTTCTTCATTTTCAAAACAGACACCATAGATTCTTTGAAGCATTTTATTTTTAGCGTCCCCTTTCCAATATGCTCCTGATACTTTTAATAATTTAAAATATTTTAATTCTTTTACAGAATCCACGTGTGGTCCTCGACAAAGATCTGTAAAATCTCCTTGAGTATAACAAGAAATTGGTCCTGCTTTTTCATCCATACGAGAAATTAAATCTATTTTGTATGGATCTTCCGAAAATCTTTTTAAAGCTTCTTCTTTCGATATCTCTTCTCGATAAATCCTTTTTCCATCTTTGGAAAGTTTTTTCATTTCTTTTTCAATTTTTGGTAGGTCTTCTTCTGTTAGAGTAACATCTCCTAAATCAATATCATAATAAAAACCTTCTTCTATTACAGGTCCTACCCAAAACTTTGCATCCTTATATAGATGTTTTATTGCTTGAGCCATTAAATGGGCACATGAATGGTTTTTTATATTTAATTTTTCATCTTCTTTTATATTTATCATTTATTTTCCTCCTATATATATTGTTACTTTTATATTATCTTTGATTTTCTTTTTAAATTCTTCTCCTAATGATTCATCTCCTACTATTTTTCCATAATGAATAGGAATTACCTCTTTCGGATTTAAATCATTTATATAGTTTGCTGCTTCTTCAACATCCATGGTATAGGTTCCTCCTATTGGAACAAAACAAATATCTGTTTTTACCTGGTCTGTTTCTTTGGTTCGATTCGTATCTCCCATAATATAGTAATAGGTATTATTTAATAGTAAATTGTAACCTAAATATTTTTTCTCTTTTGGGTGATAGTTTGCTTTTGTGTTATACGCCCTTATTGTTTTAAAGAATAATTCATCTAATTGATATTCTTTGTCTGGTTCAACTACTAAATCGTGTTTCTTTTCTTTTAAACACTCTGGAACAATAATTTTAGTTTGATTGTTTTTTACTTTTTCAATTGCTTCTTCATCATAGTGATCATAGTGGTCATGAGTAATAAAAATATAATCGGCATCATGTAGTTCTTCTTTTATATCATAAGGATCAAAATAAATAACCTTTTCTGCTTCTAGACGAATTGATGAATGATGAATAACTTCTATTTTCATTAAAATTCCTCCTTCAAAAAAAATAAAAAAAGGAGTGTACAGGAGTGCATCATGCACGGTACCATCCTTGCTTTTCTTCTTTTTAATAACGGCTTTACCGGAATTACTTTTCATAATTCTACTCAAAAGGTAGTAATGAATTAGTGGTTTGTTCTTTTTCCACCAATAAGAACTCTCTTTAAAACGATTATTAATTCATCTTGTCCTTTATCAACGTATTTATCAATAATATATCACTGGTCTTTCCATTATGCAACTAATTTTTTTGTTTTGTTATTTTGTATATTGAGTTCCTGTCGGATCTATATATACTGTCTGTGTATGTCCTATTGTATAAATCTCTTTCATTTCAGCTGGAGTGTAAAGCCCATTATTAATCAATTGATAATCTTTTTTTGAAATAGGAATACCAGGGTCGGCGTAACATACTTCTACATGATGAGGGCCACTAACCTCCGTGGCTGTTACTATAACTGGTGAGGTATTAAGAAAGCACATGATAACGGCTTCAGTGTATCCTCCATAGACGTATGGAATGGCGTCCAAATATTCATATCCCCTTGGCACTTTAATATCTGCGTGGTTTATATTTGCGATACTATAGTCCCGCATATAAAGTATATGTTCCCCCGGACCTTTAACATCTATATCACCAATTTTTAGTTTAAACATTTGTTTTTCTTCAGCACTTATATTACTTGATTCTATATCAGTTGTAATGCCTTCTTCGGTACTATTCATGTCACTTGATTCCGTGGCAGTTATATTATTTGCTTCGATATTATTTATATTATCTTCTGTTCCACAAGCATATAGACTTGCTGTGATTATTAATGCAAGTATTGCGGTGGAAATTCTATTTAATCTTCCCATTTCTTTTCTCCTTTTATCTACTATTCCATTCTCCTGGTACTAGCATCATAGAACCTAAACCAAGATATCCTTCATTTATTCGTCTGTTACTATAATAGAAATAACTATTTAAATTACTACAATTGGCATCATTTGGATCAAATAATGCACAATCCATAACAGATAAGTGAAGATGAACTCCTGTTGAATATCCTGTTGTTCCCATCTGTCCTAAAGCATCATTTATTGTTACTGGTTTTCCAACAAATAAGCCGCTAGCATATCTTGATAAATGGGCATATTGTGAAGTGTATTTTTTGCCATCAACGTCATGTAATACGGTTACTATTAAAGCTCCAGCTCCATCTCTATAAATACCCGAGATAGTACCATTGGCCACAGGGAATATTGTCTCTCCTTGAGCCCTTGGACTTATAATATCAAGAGCAGCGTGCCCATAATGAGGGTTTTGGGTGATACGCCCCATTTCTGTTGGTAAATGCCAAACTGGAGGTGGTGGTGTTTCCACTTGTGGTGGGGCTTCCGGTGATGATTCTTCTTGATGATTCGGATTTTCTTGAAATTCTACTTCTTGCAATTCTCCATTGTCTTTTTCTTCTTCTAAACTATTTTTTGATAGTAGTTGAACTAAGGAAGTTGTTATCGGTTCTTTTACCATCTCTTTCTCTACTTTATTTGTTACTTTTGCTTGGGCCATGTCTTTTACATTCACATATTCATAACTTATTTCATAAGGAGTTTCTTTTTCTAACATAGTACTTAATTGAAGGCCTGTTGAAATTAGTAGAAAACTAATAGAAATAGTAATTAAACATTTATTTTTTATTTTCTCTTTTTTCATAGTGTTTCTCCCAAAAATTACGCTTTATTATACTAAAGGATAGTGTTGTTGTCAAATTGCCATACCAAAATGGATATAGACATTGCTTTTATTTTAGCGTTTTAGGATGGGTTCGTATAAATAATTGTTATTAGTTGTTATTTCCTTTTGAAAATCGCTTGTAATTAATTCTACTAGTTCGTTTAAAGAGATTTCCTTTGCTAATGATATTTTATATTTTTCTATATAGTAATCTAGATAATGTGAATAATAAAAATTTCTAGTATCTTGGTAATCATTTAATAATGCTTTTATACTAATAGGATAAGCTGTACCGTCTGAATAATAAATTGCTAACTTTTTGCTGTATCTATCAAAATTTACTAGAATATCTTCTACATTGTATTCTTTTCCATCTACAATTGCTTTCATACTTTTGGAGCTTAGCTCTGGCATGTATTCAAAGCTACTTAAATCTAAATTTGTATCTAAATAATTGCTAATCTCCATTAATGCTATTTTCAATTGTAAGTCACTTAAATCCTCTTTTATACTATTCTTTATTTTAATAGGATCTTTATTTAATAAATCTTTACATGGTAATTTTGTTTTATATTCGCCACCCTTTACTGGTTCATATATTACGTTTTCTTCTTCTTTTATGCGATAAACAAACTTTCCTTCTTTGGTGGTTCCGAATTCTATATAAATAGAATCTGCTGGCTTTTTATCTGCCATATATTCGCTAGCTATAGGACTATATTTCTTTCTATAATTACTTTCTTCTAATAATCCTGTATCAGATAAAATTTTTTGAATACTTTCTTGATCTAGCTTCTTCTGTCGATGCTTTTTAAAATAAGTTTTAAAAAAACCAGCTCTTTCCGGGCCATCATCAAAACCATATATATTCACTTTTTTATTAGAAACTGAATGATACTCTAAGTTATAGTCCTCATCAAAACTGTAGAAGGTTAAAGGTGGATAACTCAAGATATAAGTTCTTTTTATTACATCATCATTATTCCAACTTATTTCAGATCTTTCACCACTAATACTGTAAGTAGTACTTGGATAATAATGGCCATCTATTTCTATAATACCTTTTATTTCTGGAGACAAAATTTCTACTTTATTGTCTTCATTTAAAAGTCCCAATTCTTTGGCTGTCTCTTGCATTTTAACTAAATAATTTAAATTTCGTTTTTTTAATAAATCTTCAAGATTTATGTTATTTTCCCATAATACGTCTTCGATATGACTATACACTATCGAAAAGTCCCAATAATCCCAATATAATTGATCATATGTGCTTTCATCTTTCTTTATGCTGCTATCATATATAGCATTTAAAATTTCAATTATGGCTGCTTCTGTTACCATTTTTGAATCCTTTTGATATATTGCTCCTATTGGACCATTATACAGAAACACTTTTCTTACCATTTCTTCTTTGAAAAAAGGGGGCAAATCTTCTTGACTAGGAAAAGTAGTAAAAAAATCTACTAAACCATCATTAAATCTTATTATATAATCTGATTCTTGACATTCTACTTTATTTCCTTCATAGTCAAAGTAATAATTTTCATTGCCAATATAAAAATTTTTATCTCTATATATAATGCAATTTAGAATATTCGAAAATTGCCATTTATAGTGATTAATTACTTCACGTACTTCTTCATTAGAACAACCTTCATACTTGCAAACATTGTTTACATAATCTTCAAATCTTTGATATGAAGGAACCAGTTCTTCTGCGGTTGGTGGAGAAATTGCTAATTTAAAGAGTTCGTCTAAATACTTTCTTGTGTTTGGTAGATATGTTTGTTGAGCTAATTTGTCTTTTGTTGTTATATTAGCATCTAGGAATTCAATTAAATAATCAATATCAACATTGGGGTATTTCTCTTTTAATTGTCTCACTAGTTCTGTTGCTCCAGCTTCTGTATATGAATGATAATTATAACTTCCTCCTAAATTTAAAAGGAAAAAGTTCAATGCCTCTTCTTCAGTGATATAAGATTGATAAACTGGATTGGGAGGAGCTATCATTCTATTATTCATTGATTCATCTAAAGCAGCATAGCTTTCAGTTATTGTAATCGGCCATCGAACGCAGTGGTGTCCTGCATGGGCTAATTCATGCTTAATTGTATTTGTAGTTGCTCCTGCAATTAAATAAATTGTATTTTCTCTTGGTTCATAACATCCTGCAATATTGTGGACAAAAGGGCTTATGGAATTAATTTCTGCTGGCGACAGATTATCTTTTATATGAAGTGTTTTTATATTTTCATAATAAACTCTTAGATTCATATTTGGATCTTTTATTAAAAAAATTTCAAGTACTTCTTTGGCAAACCTTTTATATTTTGGGGATAAATACGGATTATTATCTATTGCAGAAATAACATCTTCTTTTGTGGGGTTTTCCTCATATTGAGTGCTTAGCATAGCAAGGCGCTGAGAATATGTAATATTGTTATACTGATACTGATAAACATTCATTAATGCTAGTATAATAATGTAGATTGTAAGTGGTATTATGAATGAAGATTTATTGCTGGTTTTTTCATCTTCATTTGTGAAGTTTTGTTTACTTTTATCTATGTCATAGAGGATTCCATCTTTTATATTGTATATTTTGTATAATTCTATAAAGTCTTCCATAGGGGGGCACCCTAAAGTACCATTGTTTTGAATTTCTAGAAATACTTTCCTATTATTATTATCTAATAATACTATTATTTTTCTATGCTTATAATTAATTCTAAATAGTTCTCTTAAATGTATCATATTCCTCCTATTACTAGTGAACTTTATTAATGTTCAATTATTACTTTTGTCAATTACAAGTATTCGTTCCTATTATTGTCTGCGATTTTTGCTTATTAATTCTAGCTGAATGGTTAATTGTTTGATTCTTTCAATAATTCTTCTAGCTTTTATCTTGTCAACTCCAGAAGATGTGATTGATAAAGATTTTTCTAGTTCTTCTAGCGACAAATTTGAAGTAAAAAAAGTTGGCAAATGGTTTTCCATACGATATTGTAAAATTGGTCCTAATACTTCATCTCTTGACCAATTACTTACATTTTCAGCACCAATATCATCTAATAATAATAGTGGGATTTTTCTTATTTGATTAAACCTGTCTGAATAGTTTGTTTGAAAGGATGCTTTTAAACTTCTTAGAAACTCTGGATAGTATATCAGTATACTTTTAACATTTCTTTTTGCCATTTCATTGAAAAGAGCGGCAATTAAATATGTTTTTCCTGAACCAAATGATCCTGTTAAATAGATTCCTTTTAAAAATTCTTTCTTTTGGTAATTCTCTATAAACTCCTTAAAGTATTTGATAATTGGTACTCTGGCAGCATCATCTGTATATATTTTTTGAAAGGAAGCATCTTTTATTTCTCTAGGCATTTCAAATAAATCTAAATTTTGCTTATACGACTCATCCTTTTCTTTCTTTAGAAGTTTAGGACAAGCATCATAGGAAAAAGTTATTGTTTTTCCATTGTTAATTGGCATATATGTGTAGCCTTTTATTCTATTTTGACAATGCTCTAAAGATCTACATTTTTTGCACTTTTCGTACTCTATGAATGATTCTTCTAGTTGTGATGTATATTTCATTAATATCTCTTCTTTTATATTTAATCCATAGACAAATTTTTTAAAGGCAGCATTGCTACAGGCATCTTGAAAAGCTTGTTCTAATTTTACTTCATCCGTTTTATAAATTTCTGTAACTTTTTTCATTGTTATCACATCCATTTACTTGATTATACTTAAAAAAGAATAAATTGTCTATTCCAAAACTCTTTACACTAACAAATTGCAAAAAAAAATAAATTATCTAGATATAATAACTTATTATTTTCTTGGTTAAGCCCTTGTATCATTCTTTTTTTATAAAATGTTTCTTTATTTTTTCTGTTGTTTTTTTAAGTATTTCTTGAATTGCTAGTAATTTCTTTTCATCTGTCATTATGTCTTGTTGTTGTACAATTAACGTGGAACATTTCTAATATAAAAAAAAGTGATTTAAGTCTTATAATATGAGTTGCAAAACCAAATATTTTTGAAAGGACTTAAATCACATGAATGTATTATCACAAAATACTAGATATTTACCACATGATTTTAAAACTAAATAAAATGCTGTCAAAACTTATAGAAATGGTAATTCTATTGATTATGTTTGTAGAAAGTATCATATTTCTAGAACTTCTCTTTTGGATAAATTTTGTATTAATAATAATATTTATCATTTTGAAATGAGGCAAAAATTATTAACTCAATAAAAAAATAACTCAATCTTACGACCAAGTTATTTATAAAAAAATGTTTTACGTCATTGACTAATATCCATCTGTGCTATTTTATAAACTATTTTTCTTGCAATTTGGTACCTTTTTCAATACTGGACCTTGTTCTTCTCGATTATTTAAAATAGGCTCTTCATTAAATCCAAATGTTAAAATTCTTTCGGCATTTGCTCTTACTGCTTTTAAATCACTTAATGAATAGATATCAATATTATTAATAGTAAATGGTGGTTTTTTTTCACTTCTTTGTAATTCTATTTCGCTAACTGCTTTTTTACTAACACCTAATTTCATGTTTTCACTTGTTAATTTTACAGCAATTTCATTTAATTCTTCTTTATTATCTAAAAAATAGTTTAGCTTTTCAATATCTCTTTTCTCAATTGCATATATTATTACTCTTTTTGATGTTTCAATTGTTCCTATAGCCACACCTGTAAGAACTATACCATTACTCAATCTAACGTTATTTACAAAATTGCTAATAGCAAATGGTAAAGCGGTTGAGTTAAGTATTGCATATATTATCTCAAATGGTTTAAATGGGGTTGGTTGGGCACGTTCAGCCTGTTCTTCCATCCTAGATATTATTTCATTTTCATTTTCCTCTGAATATGGAATTGTGTATAATTCTCCACTTGCTAATTTTGCAACAATTTCTCCATTTTCTATTTTATAAGATAATATAAATTTTTTAGAATCATCATCATTTAATGAATAATCTTTCATTATACTTTCCCCCATTTCAAAAAGTTGATTGTTATTATAATAATGTTTTCTCAATAAAAAGTCAAGTAACCCTGTATATTCAAAAAAGCAAGTATCTTGAAATGCACCCCATAGGGTAGACAATAAAAAAAGCATTTTTACTTAAATGTGATAGAATACACTTCCGAAAGGAGGTGTTTTTCTATGGCTTCAAAAGGTCAAAAATTCAAAAAGTATTCTAATAATTTAAAAGAAGAAATTATTAATGAATTATTAGATGGTAAATCCTATACTGAATTATCAAGAAAATATGATGTATCGGCAAAAACAATATCCACTTGGCAACAGAAACTTAGACATCCTGAAAAATATCCAGGATACGGGCGTAAGAAAAATGGTCGTCCAAAAGAAAAAGATTTAACTAAAGAAGATTATAAGGAAAGATATGAAATATTAAAAAAATACCAGGCCTTCCTCAAGGCACAACGAGAGAGAAAGTAACTTTTATAAATCTATATAGAGATAATTATAAGTTATATA
>CACZQK010000016.1 GCA_902783315.1 uncultured Erysipelotrichaceae bacterium
ATTTATCTAACCAAGAAAATTGTAAAAACTATGTTTTAGAAACGCTAAGAAAATATGTAAAATAGTAGAACTTAACAGGTTCTACTATTTTTTTTAAGATGTTGTTACAATGAAAATAGAAAGGAGGAAAAGAGAGTAAGTGAAAAAAAAGACCATTGGATTACTATTACTAGTTATATGCATTATAGGGATAACAAAAAATGTATATGCTTCTGAAAATGTATTCTATACAACTCCTAATGGTATAGAACTAACGGAAGAAGAATATAAATTTTTGACGACATTCTTTTGGAGTGGATATCCAGATATCATGACAGAAGAACAATATCAGGACTTTGTAAGTCGAGATCTTTTAACCAAAGAATTAAAAATCAAAAAAGTAGAAATACCAAATTCTCCTTTTGGAACTTCTACAAGATCAACTAGTCATTCTGATCCAGCCAAAACACTTCAGATTGGAAGTATCTGTTCTCCAAACTGTTATACAAGTATTGTATTGACATGGACGGCAAGCCCATTTACCAGAAGCTATGATGTGATTGGTGCTTATCTTTCAGGCAACTCATTAATATCTCATCAATCAAGTTTTGTATACTCTGATACAACAGGTGCAGTAGGATGTAGTAATTTAAAGACGGCAACAAATGGAATTGGTAACTCTGTGAAATTACCAAGTACCGGTGAAAATATTGTTGTTAATATAGTATTTACTGCAACACCTGGTGGAACAATTTTCGGAAGTTATCAACATGCAATGCAAGATGTTACTCTACCAGTTAGCCAAGAGTACAATTTCTCATTAGGTGGATATGGAAGTGTTTTTGATTTCTATGGAAATGCAGTTGGAAAATATGACCAAATGGCTGGTGTTGATGTTGCAGTTTAAAAAATTATAGGCTAAAAAATTCTAGTTAAAATACAATAGGAAACTATTGTATTTTATATTGTACTAAAAAATGATAAAATAGTTATAGATTTTTTATAAAGGAGATTTTATGTCAAAATATTTTAAAAATAAAAATATTATACTGATTGATATATATGGCTTTTTATCAACATTTTTATTATTTAGAGCATGTGACACCCTATATTATTTGTCCAAAGGAATTTCTTCATCTAAATATGTTTTTTTTACTGTAATATCTTCTGTAATAGCTTTAATAATGCAAATACCAATAAGCGCTATTGGCGATAAAATAAATAAAAAAACAATGCTTTTAGTAAGTAATCTATTTTCTTTCTTATCTATAATATTATTCATTATTTCAAAACATTATATAGGTTTTATAATAGCCATTATCTTTCAAACACTGCAAGGACTATTTGCAAACGGAATAATAAATTCTATTTTTTATGAACAAGTAAAAAGTAAAAAAGAATTTTCAAAAATAATTTTTACAAAATCAATCTTTACCTATGCAGGATATGGTATTGCCATGATATTAGGAGGATATGTAGGAAATAAGAGTTTAGTTAATATGTATTATTTAAGTTTAATACCAGTGATAATTAATTTTATTGTGCTAGCTTTTTTGAATGACATAAAGCCAACAAACAAAAAGTCAGTTAAATACAAGACAATAGTAACAGATGCCATAGAGATAATAAAGAACAATAATACCATTAAATATTTATTTTTATGTCATGGACTTTTAATAACATTACTAATGATTATGGCAGAAACACATCCTGAATATTCTTCTAAATTAGGAATCTCAACTTTTATAATTGGTATTTATACTGCTCTTATGTTATTAGCAGGTATAATTGGCGAATATGTAGGAGCAAAAATAAAAAAAGATGTTGTAAAAGTATTTACCATCCCACTAATGGCTGCAGTATCATTATTACTTGCTGGAGTATTAAATAGCCCTTATGGTATAATACTAATAATTTTAATGCAATTCTTATTTGATATTGAGTATAATGGCATGATTAGTATATTACATAGCAATATCAACGATAAATCAAGAGTCACAGTAGAAGGCTTTTTATCTGTTACTACTAACTTATTTGGATTAATATTTGGATTAATAATAACATTCATTTTAAAGTTTGTAGAAGTTCATACAATGTATATAATTTCTGGAGTTATTTTGTTCCTATATTTAATCATTATATTTATAAAGTATAGAGAATCTATAGAAAAAAATAATAATTAAAAGTAATCTAGAAAAACCATAGTTACTAGAGTATTTATTTTATATAATATTATCAATGAGGGTTAAATACATAGAAAGAAGGTTAGAAATAATTATGTCAGATATAATAATAAAAGAAGTTGTATTAAGATTTGCAGCTAGTATCGCAAGAAGGGCAAAATTAAGTCTTGAAGAAATCAGAGAATTAGTGCAAACAGATGGAGGAATATCAAAGTTAATTGGAAAATTAGTGGAAAATCCAAGAGAGTATTACACCGAGACTCTTGGTTTGATATTTTTAATTTACATAGCTAAAGATGATAACATAACTCAAAAATACTTATTAGATAATGAAAAAGTATTTAATGAAATAGAAGGTGAGGCTGAATCTTATTCATATATAAGAAGAATACTTCTAAATATAAAAGAAGATGAGTTAAAAGAAAAACTCTTATTTAAATACTTTTTTACCATGATAGAAGATGATTGGAGAGGTTACAAAATACCTTTAGCACCAGAAGATTTGATAAAAATCATCTTTTCTTTAAATTCTCAAGAATCTATTAGAAGAATGGTCGAAAACGAACAAATTCTTTCAATTCTTAATTATGCTAAATCAGAAAGGCAACGAGAAATTATAGAAGTAATTAATAGTAAAGAAACAGATAAAGAAAAAAGAAAATGTATTATACCAGAAGTACTTAAGTTTTTAGAGCCACATCAAATAAACAGAATAATAATTCCAATAGAATCTGACTTACTAAAAAAAGAATGTATAAGTGATAAAGAAATATCACCTTTTCTAACTAAAGAAAAAAACACAAATAGGTTTGGTATTTATTACCATTCTTTTGCCTGTATTGTTGCTTCATACAAAGAAGATAGCTATAAAGAAGAAGAAATAGAAAAAGGGTTAGAAGAGAACACCTTGGACGGAAAAGACTTAGCTATAATAATAAGTTCTTTGAAAAGCGAAGCCCAAAAAAGGTCCTATTTAAATGATAAAAGAGTAACACCAAAATTATCTTTTGAAGATAAAGCAATGATTATTGAATCTTTGCATGAGGAAGATGCTGATGAAATAAAATTTAGCTTTATAAAAGAAACATACAGTGAAATTAATAAAACTATTGATCCTTCATATATAAAAGGTCAAGATTTAATGGCTAAGGTAGCTAAAATACTTGGAATAAATCTAGAGCAAATTACTAATATAATATGTTCGATGACAGATTCAATGAAGAAGAAATGTTTACGAGATAAAGAAATAGCAGAACTATTAACTTTTGAAAATATATGCAAAATTATAACAGCGTTTGAAAATGATGAAGAAAAATATATCTTCGTAAGAGAAAATATAAGAGTTTTAAATGAAGCCTACTATCGACAGTTGAGGGAAATTGTTTTTTCTATGAGGGCTAAATACAAAAGAAAATGTCTAGAAGATGAAGTGATAGCAAGCATACTAAAATCAAATGAAAATGACAATTATGGGCGAATTAAAATTATTGATATTATAACCTCTAATTACAGTTACTGGTTTCCAGAATGTGTATATAGAGGAAAAGAAAAGTATAGCAATCTTAGCGAAGAAGAACGCCAGCAGGAGCTTATAGAAGAGGATAATTTAAGAGTGGAATTTCTATTAAACAACATTGAAGAATTAAGCCACGAAAAGATATGTCGAATAGTTGAAGCAATAAATGTAAAAGAAACAAAAGCCGCACTATTAATAGATTCAGAAATATATGGAAGATTAATGCCTTCTGAGCAGTATCGTATATACCACATACTTGGAAAGTGGACTGATTTTATAAAATTATACGATGAAACTACAAATGAATTAGGAGTATATTGGACAGGGCCAGAAGAAGAAAGACCTAAGTGCACTATAAAGTGGAAGCGATAGCTCATTACTTGTCTTACTATAAAAGTGATGCTAAAATAACCTATGTATTTTGATATTAATATATTATAATTAATAACTACTTTAAGGAGAATGCTATGTCAGAAAGTTTATTTAAAATTCATTCAAGTTATAAACCAAGTGGTGATCAACCACATGCTATAGAAGAACTAGTAAAAGGAATTGAAGAAGGAAAAAGAGAACAAGTTTTATTGGGTGCAACAGGAACCGGTAAAACATTTACGATTGCCAATGTCATAAAAGAAGTAAATAAACCAACTTTAGTATTAGCTCACAATAAAACTTTAGCTGGGCAACTATATAGTGAATTAAAAGAATTATTTCCAGAAAATAGAGTAGAGTATTTTGTTTCATACTATGACTATTACCAACCAGAAGCATATGTCCCTTCAACTGATACTTATATTGAAAAAGACTCTTCCATAAATGATGAAATAGATGAACTTCGTCATGCCGCAACATCAGCTCTTATATCTAGAAAAGACGTTATTGTAGTAGCTAGTGTCTCATGTATTTATGGTATAGGAGAAGTAGATGAATATAAAAGCAAAATGTTAACTCTTAGTGTAGGAGAAGAATTACCTAGAAATAAAGTTTTAGCAAAACTAGTAGAGATGCTATATGAAAGAAATGATTTAGATTTTAAAAGAGGAACATTTAGAGTAAGGGGAGATACCCTAGAAATTATTCCAGCTGGTCAAAGAGCAACGGGTTATCGAATTGAATTTTTTGGCGATGAAATTGATAGAATTTCTGAAATAGATGTCTTAACGGGAGTAGTAACAAATAGTGTAAAACATGTTAGTTTATTTCCAGCAAGTCATTTCGTTGTCAGTGATGAAAAGTTGTTACTAGCAATCGAAAGAATAAAAAAAGAGTTAAAAGAAAGATTAGACGAATTAAAAAGTCAAAATAAACTTTTGGCAGCTGAACGATTAGAGCAAAGAACAAATTATGATTTAGAAATGTTAGAAGAAACAGGATTTTGTTCAGGAATTGAAAATTATTCTGCACCAATGGCAGGAAGAAGTAAGGGAGAAACACCTACTACTTTAATGGATTTCTTTGGTGATGATTATTTATTAGTTGTAGATGAATCCCATGTAACCCTTCCTCAAGTAAGAGGAATGTATAATGGAGATAGAGCCAGAAAGCTAAACTTAGTAGAATATGGATTTAGACTTCCGAGTGCTTTAGATAATAGACCCTTAAAATATGATGAATTTGAGAAAAAAATTCATCAAGCAATATATGTATCTGCAACCCCAGGAGATTTAGAACTAGAGCATACAAAAGGAGAATATGTAGAACAAATTATCAGACCAACTGGATTATTAGATCCAACAATTGAGGTTCGTAAAACAGAAGGTCAAATAGATGATTTAGTATCTGAAATAAACGAAAGAATATCTAAAAATGAAAGAGTTTTAGTAACAACTCTAACCATTCGTATGGCAGAAGAATTAACAAATTATTTAAAGGAACTAGATATCAAAGTAGCCTATCTTCATAGTGAAATAAAAACATTAGAGAGAATGCAAATAATTCATGATGTAAGAGTTGGAAAATATGATGTTTTAGTAGGAATAAACTTATTAAGAGAAGGGCTAGATATTCCAGAAGTTTCTTTAATTGCCATATTAGATGCTGATAAGGAAGGATTCTTACGAAGTGGAAGAAGTCTAATCCAAACAATTGGACGATGTGCCAGAAATGCTAATGGACACGTAATAATGTATGGAGATAAAATAACCGATTCCATGTCTTTAGCAATTACAGAAACCAAAAGACGTAGACAAATCCAAGAAAAATATAATGAAGAACACGGCATTGTACCAAAGACAATTAAGAAAGCAATTCGTGATGTTATTTCAAATACTGCTGAAGACAAAAACGGAAAACAAAAGAAAGTAACAAAGAAAGAGCTCGAAAAAAATATGTCTATCATAGAGCAAGAAATGAAAGAAGCAGCAAAGAACTTAGACTTTGAAAGAGCCATGGAATTAAGAGACATATTATTTGAAATGAAGTCTCAATAAAAAGGAATTTATATGCAAAAATTTAAAAAAATATATATAGAAATAACAAATAACTGCAACTTAAATTGTAGCTTTTGTTCTCCAATTACAAAAAAAAGAAGAAATATGACTAAAGAAGAATTTGAAATAATAATAAAAAAAATAAAAGATTATACAAATTATATATATCTTCACGTAAAAGGAGAACCACTTCTTCATCCAAATATAATTGAGTTTATAAATTGTGCCAAAGAATATAATTTAAAAGTCAATTTAACAACCAACGGAACTTTATTTCCGCAACTAGCAAAACAATTAGGAAAATGCACCAATCTAAACAAAATAAATTTTTCACTTCACTCAGAAAATAAAAAAAATAACTATTTAGAGGATATTTTTAATAATATAAAATATTTATCACCAAAGACAACAGTAATTTATCGTCTATGGTGCTTAAAGAATTATAAGTTAGACAAAAAATCCACAAAAATTGTGGATAAAATAAAAGACTATTACAAATTACCACCAATAATAGTGGAAAAAATAAAAACAGAAAGAAATATTAAAATAAAAAACTCTATTTATGTGGACAAAGAAAATAAATTTATTTGGCCCCAAATAAATCCCCACAAAAATAGAGGATATTGTTATGCCCTAAAAACTCAAATAGCTATTTTAGTAGATGGTACAATAGTACCATGTTGCCTAGACAGTAATGGACAAATACCACTTGGAAATATTTTTTCCACAAGTCTGGAAAACGTAATAAATAGTGAAAAATACCAAAAAATAAAAAAATCTTTTCAAGATAGAACACCTTGTGAACAACTATGTCAATCATGTACTTTTAAGGATAAGCTGCAACTGTAAACATAATGAAAAAGCAGATAAAATATACTAGCTTTTTCTTTTCTGGTACAATAAAAAAATTTAAATAGATTAAAGAAGAATAAGGAGAACTTATATGACAATAATTGAAGCAATGAAAATAATCTTAAAAAATGATCTGAATGATAAGAAAAATGATCCTACCTATATTTTCAACAAAGATGATTTAAAAAGATGCTATCGAAATCGGTGTAAAGAAACCCATCCAGATGAAAAAGTTGCTGAGGACCCTGAAAATGATGTAGCTAATTTGGCAGGAGAGGAGTTTAAAACAGTTCAACAAGCATATTTTCAAATAAAAGAAGAATTGCAAAAAAATGGTGATAATTATCAACTTCTATGGAATATCTATATTGAAAAAAAAGATTCATCAGTATATAAAGATCAACCAAAACACTCATCATATGCTACTTCTGATTTTTACAAACTTAGTGACGAAATAGAAAGAAAAATTATTAATATCATATGTGCAAACTATGTAATAAAAAGAATAATAAGAAAATCAAATCCAAAATTTGAATTTCCGGATGATGAGTATTTAGAAGATTATTTATTTAGTTTGAAAGAACCCAATCCAGATGATTTAGAAATAGTCCATGAATATTTAAGAAATTATATGAATGAATTAGTAGAAAGGTTTAATAAGGAATATGGTACAAATATATATATTGGGTATAATAGCGTAAAATATGGGATAACTGAAATGTATAATGATTTTATGAAAATATGGCATGCAAAGAAGCAACATGATAAAGAATTCCATAATAATGCAACGATAGATAGTATTAAACAAAGATTACAAAAACTATTTAATTGCATAAGCCAGTATCCGACAGACAACATAATACTAAGGTTGCGTATCTTTAAATTAGAATTATTACTTTCTCGGAATGAGTTAAAGGTTGGACAAGCACTTGCAATAACTTATGAGCTATTAGTAAAGCTTGGTTTATATCCTCAAACTCTAGAAATATCAAAAAACAATATCAATATGTACAAAAGATACACTTCAGATGACTTACCATTGGTATCAAAAGCTTTAAGTACATGGGAATCCTATATTAATAGTAATGAATTAAAGGTGATTGGAAATACATCTGATAGCCCAAAAGGTAGGAAAAAATGAGTACACTCTTTATGAATAGATTTTTTTGTTAATTAAATGTATTGATAGGGTAAAGCAACGTTTAATTATTAAAAAGATAGATAATATAAATATAAATATTTATCTTTTTTTGTGACTCTTAAAATTGATTACCTAAAAGTGGGTAAAAATATTATATAGTAAATTGAATTTCAAATCATATCAATTTACTAAGTTCATTATACGTGTTATAATATCTAACAGGTGATTTGATGGATAAAATAATAATTAAAGGTGCTAGAGAAAATAATTTAAAAAATATTAATATTGAACTACCAAAAAACAAATTAATCGTAATGACAGGTTTATCAGGAAGCGGAAAAAGTTCCTTAGCTTTTGATACGATTTATGCCGAAGGTCAAAGAAGATATGTAGAAAGTTTATCTGCCTATGCAAGACAATTTTTAGGAGGTTCTGAAAAACCAGATGTAGACTCAATAGAAGGTCTTTCACCAGCAATATCAATTGATCAAAAAACAACCAATAATAATCCAAGATCAACAGTTGGAACAGTAACAGAAATATATGATTATTTAAGACTTGTTTTTGCCCGTGTAGGAATTCCATATTGTCCAAATCATAATATTCCAATAACTTCACAAAGTGTTGAAGAAATGACAAATAAAATTATGGAATATCAAACTGGTACGAAATTAGTAATTATGTCTCCTGTCGTTCATGGTGAAAAAGGAACTCATAAAGATCTTTTTGATAAATTAAGAAAAGACGGTTATATTAGAGTTCGTGTAAATGACGAAATGATGGATTTAGGAGAAAATATAGAATTAGAAAAAAATAAAAAATCAAAAATAGAAGTAGTAATTGATAGAATTATTTTAAAAGATGAATCACGTTCTAGATTATTTGAAGCAATAGAACAAGCAACCAAACTATCAAATGGTAAAGTAGTAGTCCAAATATTAGGAGATGAAGGTAAAGAATTAGTATTTTCTGAACAGTTTGCTTGTCCCCATTGTGAATTTTCTCTTCCAGAATTAGAACCACGTATGTTCAGTTTTAATGCACCATATGGAGCTTGTCCAGATTGTAAAGGACTTGGTATGAATTTACAAATAGATGAAGATTTATTAATACCAGAGCCAAAGAAATCTATAGCAGAAGGCTGCATCAAAACCCTAACAGATGATCCCGAGGCTATAGAGTTTATGGAATTAGAATGTCTTTGTAATCACTACAAAATTGATATGAGTAAGCCATGGTCTAAACTAACAAAAAAACAAAAGGATTATATTCTCTATGGAAGCGATGAATTAATTAGAATCAAATATCAAACTCGTGGAGGAATGAAAAGAGATAAAAAAGATTTTTATGAAGGAATCATCAATAGATTAGAAAGAAGATATATGGAAACATCATCCACTTGGATAAGAGAATGGTTAGAAAACTATATGGTAGAACATACTTGTGATACATGTCACGGAGCCCGTTTAAATGATGATGTTTTACAAGTAAAATTAGGCAAAAAAAATATATATGAAGTGACAACTATGTCCATTAAAGAATTAATTCCCTTTTTTAAGGATTTAAAATTATCAGAAGAAAAAAGAGAAATAGCCAAATTAGTAATAAAAGAAATTCTAGATAGACTAGAATTTTTATCAAACGTAGGTCTAGAGTACTTAACACTAAGTAGAAGTGCTGGAACGTTATCAGGAGGAGAAGCCCAACGAATTCGACTAGCTACTCAGATTGGGTCTCACTTAACAGGTGTCTTATATGTATTAGATGAGCCTAGTATTGGACTACATCAAAGAGATAATGAACGTTTAATTAATTCAATGTTAGAAATGAGAGATTTAGGAAATACTTTAATTGTTGTTGAACATGACACAGATACGATGTTAGCTAGTGATTATCTAGTTGATATTGGCCCAGGAGCTGGAGATGCAGGGGGTAACATTATTGCCCAAGGGACTCCACAAGAAGTAATGAAGAATAAAGATAGTCTTACGGGCAAATACTTAAGTGGCAAAATGAGTATTGAAATCCCTAAAAAGAGAAGAAAAGGCACTGGAAAATATTTAAAAATTAAAGGTGCAAAAGAGAATAATTTGAAAAATATAGATGTTGATATTCCACTAGGAACATTTACTTGTGTAACAGGAGTATCAGGAAGTGGCAAATCATCTTTAATCAATGAAATATTATGTAAAGCCATATCTCAAAAAATATATAATAGCAAAGAAAAACCAGGAAAACATGATAAAATATTGGGAATCGAAAATCTAGATAAAATCGTAGCAATCTCCCAAAATCCAATAGGAAGAACCCCCCGCTCAAATCCTGCAACTTATACAGGAGTCTTTGATGATATTAGAACCGTTTTCACTACAACCAAAGAAGCAAAGATGTATGGCTTTGAAAAGAATAGATTTTCCTTCAATGTAAAAGGAGGAAGATGCGAAGCCTGTCGTGGAGATGGTGTAAAGAAAATAGAAATGCATTTCTTACCAGATGTTTATGTACCATGTGAAGTTTGTCATGGAACTCGTTATAATGGAGAAACCCTTAACATAAAATATAAAGACAAGAATATAGCAGAAGTATTAGACATGAGAGTTACCGAAGCTCTACAGTTTTTTGAAAACATTCCTAAAATCAAAAGAAAATTACAAGTTTTAGAAGATGTGGGATTAGGATACATTAAATTAGGACAAAGTGCCCCAACTTTATCAGGAGGAGAAGCCGAGCGAGTAAAGCTTGCTAAAGAGTTACAAAAAGTATCAACAGGGAAAACAATATTCATTTTAGATGAGCCAACAACAGGATTACATACTCATGATATAAAGCGCTTACTTGCAATTTTACAAAAAATAGTAGATAATAAAGATACAGTGGTAGTTATAGAACATAACCTAGATGTAATTAAAGTTGCTGATCACATTATAGATTTAGGACCAGAAGGTGGCGATGAAGGAGGAACGATTGTTGCAGAAGGAACTCCAGAAAAAGTAGCTAAAGTAAAAGAATCATATACAGGAAAATTTTTAAAGAAATTTCTTTAGAGGTGATAAAGTGCAATTAATAATAAAAGAAAAAAATAAAATAAGATTGAATCGATTCATAGACTGGATAATCTATATGGTTGGATATACGGCAGTATTTATCTTTGTAACCAGTTTTTTTAAATCAATCTATATTGATAGTAATCACTTAATCATATGGTCTACAATCATAGTTTTATTAATATATATTTTAAATAAAACGATAAAACCAGTTTTAGTAACCCTAACAATTCCTATTACAGGAGTAACATTGGGACTGTTTTATCCATGTATCAATGTCTTTATTATAAAATTGGTAGACTGGCTACTAGGAAAACATTTCCAAGTAAAAAATTTATTAATTGCACTTTTAGTAGCAATTCTTTTATCAATAATAAATTTTATAATGGAGCGCTTCATAGAAAATATTATAGAAGCAGTAAAAAATCATGAGTAGTATTTTTCTTGATTTTGGATTTTTAAAAATTAAATGGTACTCCTTTTTTATATTAATTGCCATGTTAATAGCATTCTTTATCATAGCAAAAGAAGCAAAAAAAAAGGAAATGGATGATGACAGTTTAATAAATATGATTTTTTATGGAATGCTTATTGGTATTTTAGGAGCCAGAATATATTATGTCTTATTTAATTTAACTTATTATTTATCAAATCCATCCGAAATACTTATGATATGGAATGGAGGCTTAGCAATTCATGGTGGGATTATTGCAGCCCTAATATTTTTGTTTTTTTACTCAAAAAAGAAAAATTTAAATTTTTTACTAATGTTAGATATTATCGTTGTTGGAGTAATATTAGCTCAATCAATAGGTAGATGGGGCAACTTTTTTAATCAAGAGGCATATGGAAGAACAGTAACATTAGATTTTTTAAAAAAATTGCATCTTCCCCAATTTATTATTAATGGAATGCATATTGATGGAGTATATAAAGAGCCAACATTTTTATATGAATCAATTATATCTTTTATTGGATTTTTAGTTTTAATCCTAACAAGAAAAAAAATAAAAGTAAAAGTAGGACAGTTATCTGGAATATATTTTATGTGGTATGGAATAGAAAGATTTTTAATTGAATCCCTTAGAGCTGATTCCCTTATGCTTGGAAAAATAAAAGTAGCTCAATTAGTATCATTAATTGCATGTCTATGTGGCTTACATTTAATCATAAAAAGTTCAAAAAAGAAAAATTTGTACAAAGATGAATTAATAAGGAGGACTTATGTATAAAAAAATAGTTGTATTTGGAGGAGGAACAGGAATCTCGTACTTATTAAAAGGTTTGAAAGACTTTCCTGTAGATATAACAGCAGTTATTACTGTTTCAGATAATGGAAAAAGTACAGGAAAATTAAGAGAAGAGTTTCATATTCCAGCAGTAGGTGACGTTAGAAAAGTCATTACAAATTTATCACAAATAGATAACCCAATAAAAGAAATGATGTCCTATCGGTTTAATACATCTAGTGATTTAGATGGACATGCTCTTGGAAATTTAATTCTAACAGCTATGTTAGATATAACAGGATCGTTAAAGGATTCTATTAAGCATTTAAGTAAATTATTAGATGTAAAGCACACTGTTTTACCAATTTCTGAAGATTCTAATTTAACATTAATGGGATTAGATGTAGAAGGAAATGTTATTGAAGGAGAGGAACAAATAACAAAATCTCCGAATAAAATTGAAAAAATTTATTATAAAAATGAACCAAAAGTATTGAAAGAAGTACTGGAAGCAGTAAGAAAAGCTGATTTGATTATTCTCAGTATGGGTAGTTTATATACAAGCGTATTACCAAATATTATTTGCAAAGAAGTAAAAAAAGCCTTAAGCAAAGCAAAAGCTCCAATCATGTATTTATCAAATATTGTTACTCAGCCAGGAGAAACAGATGGATTTATGGTTAGTGATCATATAAAACTTTTTAATAGATATCTCGAAAACAAAAAAGTAGAAATTGTAGTAGCAAGTAATACTCCAATTTCTAAAAAAATGGCTGAAAAGTATGAATGTAAAGAACAAAAAGATCCAGTCCTAATAGATTATGAAGAATTAGAAAAAATGGGAGTAGAATTAATAGAAGCAGACTTAACAATTGTGGATAAAGATAATACTTTAAAACATAATAGTTTAAAATTAAGTTCTATTATATTCTCATATTTAATGAGATAATATGTCATTTACAACAACAATAAAAGAAGAGATAACAAAAATAGAAATTTCATCTTCTGAAAAAATAGCTGAATTATCAGGCTATGTCAGAAACAATGGATTAATAGAAAAAGAAAAAGTTTTTATGACAACAGAAAATAAATGCATAATAGAAAGAGTAACAGAAAACATAAAAGATTTATATAGTTTTGCTCCTAAAGTAGAAATAATTGAAAATAGAAACTTTAGTAAAAATAAACTATATCAAATAGTTTTAGAAGATAAAGAAAATAAAGTATTAAAAGACATAGGAGTTGTTAATGACAAAAGAAAATATTTAGATACAATTCCAACTTATATTGTAGGAGCTAATGAAGAAATAAGATCCTACTTGAGAGGTGTATTTTTAGCTTCTGGAAGCATTAATGATCCAAAAACATCTAGGTATCATATGGAAATACTTTTAGCAAACTCAAAAGAAGCGGTTTTTGTTCAAAAACTATTGAATTTATTTGAACTAAATGCGAAAATTTTAGGACGAGAAAAAGGCTATATGATTTATATTAAAGAAGCTGAAAAAATAAGTGATTTCTTGAAATTAATAGGAGCAACGAAAGCAGTACTATATTATGAAGATGTTCGCGTTTATCGCGATCAAAAAAACAAGGCAAATAGATTAAATAATATGGAACAAGCAAATGTTGATAAGACAGTAGAAACAGCAATGAATCAACTAAGAGATATTGAAATTATAGAGAAAAATGATGGTTTAATGCTTTTAGACGAAAAAGCAAGAGAAACAGTCAAATATAGAAAAAAATATCCAGAAACATCTTTAAAAGAATTAGCTGAAATTATTTCACTAGAAACCAATAAGCCAATTACAAAATCGGGATTAAATCACAGATTAAGAAAGATAAAAGAATTAGCTGAAAGTCTTAGAAAGATAAATAAAGAATAGACATAAATAAATTGAAGTTGCAAGATAAAAGTGTACATAAAGACGTGTATACTTTTTTCTTGATATAATATGATAAAGTATCAACCAAAATTGCAAAAGAAAATACTTCCAGTATAGCATTAATAGATAAGTTACAAAAATATAAAATATGGAGAAAAATCATTAAAAAATATGAAAATAACAACTTATGTGTTTTTAAAAGTTAATATAAAATCATTTTTTATATTATCCGTTTTACAAGCTTTACATTTTTATTATTTTTTTAATAAAAAAAATAATAAATATATGTTAGAATTAAAAAAAGGAGAGAGAAAATGGAAGAAGAAAAGAAAAAAGAAGAAAATGAGGTAAAAAGCAAAAAGAAGAATCCTGTGTGTGTAATAATTTTAATGGTTACGTTAATAGTTTTATTCTCTTGTGTTGCCTTTGCTGGTGGAATGTATTATTATGAGAACTATTTAAATGATAAGAGAGAAGAAAAAACAACAATAGAGAAAAAAGATTCAAAAAAAGAAACCGAAGAAGCTACTGAGTTAACAGAACAAGAAAAGCAAGCTTTAGATGGAATAGTACGTGAATTAAATATTAATTTTGCTAATTATTATAATAGAAATCTTACATCAATCCCAAATCAGAATTTACTATTTTTTGCCCTAAAAAAAATAGGGTTTAATAAGACTATTTCAAAGGAAGAAATTGAATCTATTATAAGAAAGTATTTTGGAGAAACTATTAAAGTTAATCATGAACCTATAAAATGTAATATAGCAAATCACGAGCCTCTTTATAACTACGAAAATGGCACTTACACAATGAATGAAAATCACGGTGGACATGGTGGCAGTTATAATGGAGGAGCAGATTCAGAACTAAATTTTATTTCAGGTTCAAAAAAAGGAAATACAATTACGGTAGATTATAAAATAGCCTATTATAATCATTGTGCAGACACTTGTGTACTATATGCGTTATATGATATGGTTGGAGAAGAAAAAACACTTCTATATTCTACAGAAAAAAACAACGGAGCTATTGAACCTTTAATATATACAGATGATATATACAGTTCTATTAAAGATAAACTTCACATTACTAAATTTACATTTGAAATATCTGATGAAGAATATCATTTAAAAAGTGTAAGTATTGAAAAATAATTTATCTAACAACAATAAATTATGACATAATAAAAAACATACTAGTACAATGAAATTGAAAAAAGCATATAAAAAACATATATGCTTTTTCTTAGTATAAGGTAATAATATGATAAAACAAAAAATAAGAAAACGAAAGCAAGAAAGTAATTAGACGAATATCAAAATAAAAGAAAGATAAAGACATTGAGACTATCATTCACAATGTCAAAAATTTATAGATAATATTTTTAAGGATAATAATAATTATTATTTAAGCTACAACTGTAATATAAAACTCATTTAGATTTTAATTAAAGCTTTTTGTATTTATTTTGCAATTTTATCAACTAATCCATAATGAATAGCTTCAATAGCTGATAAGTAATTATCACGATCAGTATCTTTTTCAATTGTTTTAATACTTTTTCCAGTATTCTTAGCTAAAATTTTATTCAGTCTTTCTTTGAGTAATAATATTCTTTCAGTGGCAATCTTAATATCACTAGCTTGCCCTTCACTTCTACCTAAAACCTGATGAATCATAACATCAGAATTTGGAAGAATTAGTCTTTTTCCCTTACAACCACTAGATAATAAGAAAGCTCCCATGCTAGCAGCAATTCCAAAGCAAATAGTTGAGACATCACTTTTAACAAAGTTCATTGTATCATAAATTGCTAAACCACTAGTAACGCTTCCCCCAGGAGAGTTAATATATAAATAGATATCATCATGACTGAGAGAATCTAAATATAACATTTGAGCAACAATATTGCTACTAACTTCATCTGTAATTTCCCCAGAAAGAAGAATAATTCTATTTTTTAATAATCTAGAATAAATATCATAGCTTCTTTCGGCACTGTTTTCTTGATCAACAACAACTGGAATAAAGTTCATAACTATCACCTATTTATAGTATAATGTCAATAAAAATAAATATTCATATAATAATGTGACAAAATGTGTTATACTGAAAATAATAATAGAGGAGTGTGGTATAAGTGATAGAGACAATCGAAATTATAATAAGAGGTAAAAAATATAAATACAGTAAAAACATTACTTTACAAGAAATATATAAGGAACACCAAGAAACACACCAATATCCCATTATTATAGCTAAAGTAAATAACAGATTAAGAGAATTAAGCTACAAATTAACAGAAGACTGTACAGTAGAATTTTTGGATTTAACTTCATATGAGGGAAGCAGAGTACATATAAGTGGCTTAATATTTGTCCTTCTTTATGTTGTAAAAAAATTATATGGAAAAGATGCTGATATCAGAGTTCGCCATTCGCTAGATAAAGGAATTTACATTCAAACGACATTTAAATTGACGGAAGAAAAATTAGCAAGAATCAAAGAAACAATGAAAGAAATAATAGAAAAAGATTTACCAATTACTAAACTAATGATTGACCGTTTTGAGGCAATTGATTATTATAATAAAATAGGTGACCAAGTAAAAGCACAGGTGCTAAGATACAATACAGACAACTATATTAAACTATATCGTTTAGGAAATCTTTATAACTACTTTTATACCTTAATGCCATTGTCAACAGGAAAAGTGAAAGACTTTGATTTGACTTATATTAAAGGAAATGGCTTTAATTTAAGATTTCCAACAGTCTATATCAATAGCAAAATTCCAAAATATGAGCATCATCCTAAAATGTTAGATGTTTTTAATCACTATAAAGAATGGGCAAAATTAATTAAAGTAGAAACAACCGTTGATTTAAATCGGATAGTGTCTACAGGAAAAATTAGTGACTTAATAAAGATGGATGAAACAGTTCAAAGTAATAGATTGCTTTTTCTAGCTAAAGACATTAACGATGGAAAGGATAAGATAAAAATAGTTTTGCTAGCCGGACCATCTTCTTCTGGTAAGACAACAACCTCTAGAAAACTATGTATGTATTTAAAAATATTTGGTTTAAACCCAAAAACGATTAGTATGGATGACTATTTCTTAGATCGCAAAAACACCCCACGAGATAAAAATGGCAATTATGACTTTGAAAGTCTAAAAGCTCTAGATTTAAGTCTTTTTGATAAACAAGTGGCTAGTCTACTAAAAGGAGAAGAAGTAACTCTTCCCACTTACAACTTCATCATAGGAGAAAAAGAATATCAAGAAAAAATGAAATTGGAAGAAAATGATATTTTAATCATTGAAGGAATACACGCTTTAGATAGCAGAATTTTAACAAATATTAAAAGAGAAAAGAAATTTAAAGTGTATATAGCACCACTAACAGAATTGAACATGGATAATCATAATCGTATTTCTACAACGGATAATCGGTTATTAAGAAGAATTGTAAGAGATAATAGAACTAGAAATTATCCTGTTGAAAGGACTTTAAAACAATGGGCTAGCGTAAGAGAAGGAGAAGAAAAATATATTTTTCCATATCAAGATGAAGCTGATGCAATGATAAATTCAGCTGCCATTTATGAAATAGGAGTCCTAAAAACATATGTAGAACCCTTATTGTACTCCGTTGAAAATACATCCCCATACTATGAAGACGCTAAAAGATTAATCAATTTCCTAAGATTATTCTTACCAATACCTGCAGATTCAATACCAG